>JAKVCM010000070.1 GCA_022448605.1 Puniceicoccaceae bacterium
ATGAGGCCCTAAAGGACACCGCAAGCCTTTCCGACTGGATCGAAGCCGCCAACAAGGAGATCCAGGACCTCGCCAAGCGCGGTACCTGGGTAGAGGTGGACATTTCGGAAGCCAAGACCAAAGTCCTCCCAGGCACCTGGGTGTTCCGACGTAAAAGACGCCCTGACGGCAGTATTAAAAAATACAAAGGCAGATACTGCGTGAGGGGCGATTTACAAGAAGGTTCGTCGGAGACCTTCGCACCGGTTGTGTCTTGGCCGGCAGTACGGTTTATGCTGATTCACTCTATAGTGAATAACTGGACGCCCTGCTCAATAGACTTTGAGCAAGCTTTCATCCAATCGGACCTTCCGGAGCCTGTTTGGATTCACTTACCTCGTGGTTTCACTTCCACTCGCGGGCCCTCCACCTGTCTGCGACTCGTAAAGAGCCTCTATGGGCTCCGAGAAGCACCCATGCTGTGGAACGCCACCGTCCTCAAGGCTTTCCGCGCATGCGGATTTACGCAAAGCAGCCATGATCAGTGCCTCCTCTTGAGGTCGAACTGTATGGTCGTCCTTTACGTCGACGACGCTGGAATATCCGCCCCTAACCAGAAGATTATCGACCACCTGCTACATCAACTCACGACGGACCAAGGGTTAGCGCTGACGAAAGAAGGATCCTTCGAAGAGTTCCTTGGCATACAGTTTGACAAGAACGACGATGGTAGCATCTTACTTACTCAAAAGGGCCTGACCGAGAAGACCCTTGCTGCCGCCGGAATGACGGATTGCAGTCCGAACAAGACCCCTTGCGCACAGCTCGGTCTCGGCTCCGACCCCCATGGAAGCCCGATGGAAGAGCCATGGAATTACGCATCCATCGTCGGGATGTTACTTTACCTCACGACCAACACACGCCCCGACATCGCCTTCGCGGTAAGTCAGGTAGCTCGCTTTACCTCATCCCCCAGACAGAGCCACGCCAAGGCAGTGAAGTCGATACTCCGTTATTTAAAAGGAACTGCGGACAAGGGCATGATTATTCGCCCATCTAAGAACCTCAACATTGAGGCCTTCGTCGACGCCGACTTCGCCGGGCTCTACGGGCAAGAGCCCGACCACGTACCGGAAGCGGCGAAATCTCGCACGGGTTATGTCATCACCCTCGCTGGCTGTCCTGTAATATGGAAAAGTCAGTTGCAAGGTGAGATTGCGCTTTCGACGACGCACGCAGAGTATGTTGCGTTGTCTCAGTGTATGAGGATTGTCTTACCTTTCCGAGCTATGATCAAGGAAGCTTTGGAGATTATCAAGGTAAAATCCGACATCTCGACGACGTTCAAAACAACAGTTTTTGAGGATAACATGGGCGCTTTCTACCTCGCAACGAACCAGCGACTTACCTCTCGGTCGAAACACTTCTTGATCAAATATCACCACTTCTGGGAATCCGTACGAAATGGCGACGTGTTAGTTAAAAAGATCGAGACACACCTACAAAATGCTGATTACCTTACGAAAGGACTTCCACATGAAGTTTTCCACCAGAACCGCCGCCGAGTTCAGGGATGGATAGTTTCAGTGAACGGTAAGGATAAATTATGGCTCGACTCGCGTTACGAATTATCGCCGAACGAGAGGGAGAGTCAAGAGACGGACGAGAACAAACCACTAGAAAATAATCTAACACCGCGCGACCACTTAGTAAACGCGTGCGTTCGTGCCGATAACCCGGATCCTGGAGCACGAAATCCCGGATCCCCAAAGGCCACATTTATCCCACAATATTGCGTTGCAACCGATGAAGTCAAACCTGGGACTTCTGTAGTTGATGTAAGTTGAGCAATATTTCGCATCTAATTGACGCCTTGTTTGTGTCAAAGACAGGAGCATTTGTCAGGTGTTTGTCCATCCTTTAGGACTATTCTATATGTAGGAATGAACATGAAGATGAATATTTCATGCCAAAGATGAAGCTGTCAGGATTTGTATCGTAAGACCTCAAGTAGAACTTAATTCAGACT
>JAKVCM010000071.1 GCA_022448605.1 Puniceicoccaceae bacterium
ACCTGGAAATGTTGGAAGCCTAAAATTTATCGATATGTCTATCGTATCCAGACCATAAAAATCTATGTATCTGGCTGGATTGGCCAACACATATCCGTACGTATTCAATCCCCCTCCCAACCCAATCGGATCAGAGGTGACGTACCGAACCCCCGACGTGCATCGCAACTCGCATCGTAAATTTTCTCCGACGCTTCAACGACTTACCAACGGGTTTGCCCAGACGCAGTATCGATTTTCAGTTTTTAGCCCTAGACGCGGTTTTTCACTTAGCCTAAAAAGTTCACCAGATAGGCAACCACCATTTATTTGTTAAACATGCAGCTAGTTTAGCACCAACCGCTTCTGCATGAACAGCATGGAATGACGGGGCTAGAGAAGCCTTTAAACGTAATGGGTTCAACGATTTTTACCGCATGACAGCGGAATGACGAGCGGATATTCACTTATTTTTCTATTGTGGCAACAGACGTTGATCAGCTTTGCTGATTAATGATCGTTGCCCAACAACCACAGGGACGTGGGCGTTAGCGACAGGGAGGTAAGTATTTGAACAGCCGCCGACCAGCCCGAGCAAGCCGCGGCCTTTGCGATGGTGCCGAGTGGCACATGGTTTGAGTTGTACTGATTTGATTAAAGCCACGGAACATATACCGCGGGTTGTTGGGCGGGGAACGCCGCACACGCAGTGTGCCAGCCGAGGGGGCTGGCGGCTGTTATTAAGAGCTTGTGCGCTCGGTCACATGGATGTGACCGGTAGAGCGACGCAGGAGGCCAAAGCCGAGAGCGCACGCCTTTAAGCCACGGACGTGGCGGTTGAGGGCATTTAATATAATGTAAATTATGCGGGGAGCTAGCGACCGTACAGGCCTGACTGCGCATAATTTCCGACATTATGTTACTTGGCCGACTCAGCCCCCTGTCGGGGTCCCCGCCAAGCCGTAAGGCTTTGTGGGGTGACTTTGAGGGGGCGTTAGGGGTGAAGGTAAACAATCAACTCGGCTTGCCGAGGCTTTATTGAGAACGGAGCCAAGAGGCTGTCCAACCATGTCGATAGAGCTTGGCATGATGGTTGCGGCTGACGCCTGCAAGGATGCAGGTGGTAGGGCAACGCAGGAGCTTGTTGCCGAGCACCCGCAGGGAAGATGCGAAGCATAGCAAGCAACATGACACGCGGTCTGACTAGCACGTCCTGTCCACTGTCTATACAACATGGCTATCTTGCCACGGAGTCATCCATGTACATGAGATGTCTATCTTGCGCATGACTGTGGACTCGTCCATGTACATCAAAACACTATCTTGCGCAGCTACTTAGTGGATGGATGGGTCGCTTCGTGCACTTGCTGTAATTTGCGAATCGATACGTGCGTGTACATCTGTGTCGCGCTCAAGTTGGCGTGTCCGAGCATGGCTTGGATGTAACGCATTTCGGCTCCGTTCTCCAGCATATGAGTCGCCATTGCGTGTCGGAGTAAGTGGCAACTCCCTGGCACGTCTATCCCTGCGTTCTTCATGTATCGCTTTACCTTGTCACCGATTTTGGTGTCCCTGAAGGCATCGCCGTAATCGTTCAGGAATAAGGTTTCATTGGTAATGTCGGTCAACAGTCCGTCACGGACTTTATCGAGGTACACGCCTATCCAGTTAATCGCTCTTTGGCCAACAGGTATGAGTCGGTCTTTGTTGCCTTTGCCTTTTCTGACCATCACCGTTTTACGGCTAAGTGAGAGGTCGTGCAACGTCAGGTTACATAGCTCACTGCGTCTGAGTCCTGTGCTGTAAAACAGTTCTAAGATCGCTCTATCTCGGATACCCGATTCGGTATTGGTATCAGGCTGGTTGATTAACCGCTCGATCTCATTCTCACTCAAGATCACGGGCAAGCTCGGTGCGGCTCTAATGATCTCCAGTTCGCTGGCGGGGTTGTACAGTAAGTAATTCTGGCGCGTGAGATACTTAAAGAACATCTTCACGCTGGTCAGGTAATGGTTCTGACTGGTCGGGCTAAGTGGTCGGTTATTGCGCTCTTGTCGGTAGTAGTAAAGATAACGCTGATAGCGTTCCAGAATCGGTTTTGTGATCTGATTAGGGTGATTAAGTCCTCGTTCATCGCACCAGCCAACGAAGCGGCGCACGTCACTCTCGCGTCGATGCAATGTGCTTTTGCTGTAGACCTTAAGCTTCATCGCCTCGTTGTATTTGAGTAAGTACGGGTAAAACTCCGTATGCTCGATCGCCACAGGTAATCGTTGAGCCTTAAACGTACGACGCTTTTTAACGGCCATGTTTAGATCACCAGAGAAGCGTTTTTGTCATTCGCCCGACCACTTTGCGGTAATCCCGCATGGCCGTTGAGTTTGATCGATTCCATCGGGTCTGACTTAGGCCTAACTTGGCCCTGACTTGGGGCTAACGTTTCCTCTTTTACCCCTGACTTTTGCGCGTCGTAAGCTTCTTTCTTTAGCTGCTCAGTATTGATTAAACCCATCAGTTGAGAGTCGTTCGAGCCAACATCACAGGTGTACAGCAGTTCATATACTAAGCTGCAACCACGGCCACCTCGATGAATGAGCACGTATTCAAGTTCACTTAATCGAGTGCAGTGTATTTTCAGTTGACCATCACTCCAGCCTGTAAAGTCGCGTATGTCTTTGCGGCTAAAGCGATAATCACTCTGCTCAATGCCTTGAGCCTTGCACTGGTCTCGCACCATCGTTTGTATCTTGGTGAGTAGCTTTCTAGTTTGTGGTGGTAACTCGTCCAGTGTGCGGCCTAGGATCTCATGCGCTAATCGGTTGGCTACTTCAATGTCACTTAGCGTGACCTCGATGTACTCTATTGTCTCGCCATTACTTTCTATCGTTTTAATCTCACGTTGGTATTGGTGTAGTAAGGCAATGCTGTCGATCAGCGTTAGGTACTTTTCGTGATCTCGGCGAGTGCGTGTTTTATCGTCTAAGAAGGTCAGTTGATCGGCGTATGGGTTAATCACGGCCAGCGGTCGTAATAGCTGTTGAGCGTGGCGATGTAATTGCGTCAGCTCCGCTTTACGCAGTTTGTTTTGTAAGCCTTCCAGCGTTCGGCTTTTACGTTGAGCCTCGTGTATCGCTCTGGTTTGGGCGCGGCTCTCATTCACCGATAACACTAAGCAACGGTTTAATAATTCTTCGTCGATGTCGATGGCCGTGGTGGTCATAAACAACATCACAGGGCCTTCGACTCGGTATTCCTTGGTGATTAGATCACCCGTGCTGTCGTCTTTGCCTGTGCTGGCAATGGTCACTTCGCCTTCGGATTGCAACAGCTTCAACGCATAGCTCGCGTTGTGCGCGCCTTCTTCCTCAGAGATCGCCAGTATCTTGTTTTTCAGGTTCGTTTCGCCCATGTAAAACAGGCTTTGGCCTGTCATCGCTGAGTACTGCACTCGCTCATTTTCTGGCATGAGGTTTAACACCGCATCCATCAGTGAGGACTTACCTGCGGCACTACTTGATTGCACCATCACGGCCAAGGGCTTGGCCAGTAAGCGACTCACACACGCCAGATAGCCAACCAGTTTATTGCTCTCTTCACCAACCACGCCCGCGTTATCGAAGTCGATTAAGATGCGGCTAAGGAGTGAATCGTCGGTCAACAGATCGAGCGCGGCTTCTCGCTCAGCGTTCGTAATCGTGTCGATTTTCTCGGGTTCATTGGCTTCTGTACTTTGCTGGAGTGATTCAAGTTGCAGCAACACTTTGCCGAGATCTTTTTTAATCACATCAGGTTCCACACCTAACTCAACACTGGCTTGATTGATAAACACCTGACGTTGTTTGCTCACGTACAGATCGAGCTTATCCATATGCATCATGTCGTTTTTCATGACCATTAGATTCACTTTAAGTGCATCACTGACCAGATCAGCGTTAAAACCCTTAACACGATATGAACGATCACCGAGTGTCAGCATGATTTCGCTCTCGGTGACTTCCATCGGTATCTCAATCGCAGGGGCAACAGGCACGGGTGACGCACTCAGGTCTAAGGTTTGCTCCGCTTCTTTAGCGGCTAAGGGGTTAACAACGCTGTGCACGATCTTACCCATTGGCTCGGCTTTGCGTATAGCCAGTGCTAATGATTTCTGAGCTGGGGTCATTTTCAATGCGTACTCGTTTGCGTCCATGCCTTTGGGGAACAAGATGCGGTACGCATCGATGTTTTCCTTGTTTAGCTTCTTGGCGACTTTTTCCGCTGCGGCGTTGCCTGAGTCGTCACGGTCATAGGCGATAAGGACTCGTTTAACCTTATTATCAATCAGTGCTTGCAGCACTTCGTTGGTAAACCCTGATGTGCCATAGCTGGTAGTGACGTGCTTAAAGCCCCAACGCCAGAAGGTTAAAGCGTCAATGATGGATTCGCACAGGATTACTTCGTCACCGTTTATATGCTCAACATTGAACACGCCCTCGTGTGCGTCGGGTAAGTACAGGTGCAGCGGTGTGCCTTTGCGCAAACGGCTTCCCAGTTTACGCCCATACACTTCGGTGATTTTACGATCATTAATGATTGGCACCACCAACGAGCCATTAAAGTGTTCATGGCCACTGTCACGATAAATACCGATTTCTTGCAGCAAGCCGCGTAGTTTTGCGCCGGCTTTTCGATTCTTCTGTGGCAGGTGTAAACCGAGGCTTCGATTGGCAAAGCCGAGTTTAAAGTGGTCGATTAACTCTGTGTCGTCTAAGCCTCTGGCCTTCAGGTATTCCAACGCTTCAGGGCTTTGTTTTAAGGTGTCATGGTAGTACGCGATGACTTGAGTCAATGCGGTTTGCTTGTCTGCATCCTCTGAGAGAGGTGAAGCCAGTTTACGCACCGTACTGGTTTTGGTCTTTAGCGGCTCGGCAGCTAAGGAAGTGTCGGTGCGTAATATTTCAACCGCGTGCCTAAAGCTCACGCCTTGCGTTTTCATTACCCAATCAATCACTGAACCACCCGCACCACAGCCGAAGCAATGGAACAGATTATTACTGGGCGTGATTTTCATCGAAGCCGTGTCTTCTTCGTGGAACGGGCAACACATCACGTAATCCTTGCCCTCGCGTTTTAGCTCATAGCCTTGTGACTCGATTAAACGGAGTAGAGACACATTCTGTTTTAGATCACTTAGCTCATCATCTGCGTATCGTGCCATTTGGGGTGTCCTCTAAAAACCTGTCAAGTATCTTGTGCTGTTTATTTTAATACACTATACTGTACTTATGCAAACAGTCAACGAGACCAACGAGTACCATAACAAGCAATCTATTCAATGGTTGCTACCTATGGACTTTGATAAACGGTTATCGGAACTTCGTAAGATTCGCGGCTTTACTCAACAAGGCATTGCGGACGAGATTGATTTACACGTCAATCAGATCAAGCGTTATGAAGCGAACACGGCACAGCCGACCCTTGAGACCTTAGTCAGGCTGGCTAAGGCGTTGCACGTTACTCTGGACGAGCTGGTATTCAGTGAAGAGACCCGTGGCCCCAGTGATGATTTTAGGATGCAGTTTGAAGCACTGCGGCAATTTGACGAACAAGAGAAGCTCGTTGCTCGCGAGCTTCTCGATAGTTTGATTTTAAAGCATACTGCTAATCAGCTTTCCTTAGCTAAAACGGGGTAAGCAGCTTAGTTAATTCGGCTCTGACCCCTTTTCGTTCTGACCTTATTACTTCTGGTTAGCCCTCTGCTTTTCTAATTCCAAAATACGCAGTCCATCAAAAGCAAAGCCACTTTCGGACATGTCTTTTTCTTTCTCCGCTAAAGAAAGTAATAGCTTCTTAGCTTCCTCATAATCGTAGTTTCGAGCTATGAAATCACATACAGCCAAGCACAAATCTTCATCAATATACTCACCGTAACTTTCAGAAATCGTATTAGACAGTTTTTCATAATGACTACGCTCTAATTTATGACTTTCAGTACCGATAACCAGTAGAAAATTCCAGAGGCCAGGTTTTGAATAGAAGTCTTTATCACTTAACAATTCAAGTACGAAATCAAAATATTTGGGTGGAAAATCGTCAAACTCCAATAAATCATCTTCAAAGGCATCAGCTACCCGCTGGTAAACATTTTCTGACTTCTTTGAGGGGCTATTAAGAAGCTCCTCTTTATAACTATCAATTGACATCTTAAATTAAGTCTCTATTTGTTACGGCACTCTTTCTCGTATCTAGCTTCTAATTCTCTTAGACGACGTAGCTGACGATCTAGAAGCTTTCTATGGCCCCTTACTGTGTCTCTTAACTTCTCACCAGGACCTATATACTCCGGCAAATCACCAGGGTTGTTTTCTAGGTCGGGGATCCGCTTGTCGTAAATCTCACGCCTTAAATTCTCAATTTTCCTTTTGAGCCTTTTACATTTATCACTTTCATCGTCATCAGAACATTGGCCACTACCTTCGTCTGATGGAGGGCTGCAAGTTCCATTGCCAGGAAAAGAAACAGATTTGTCATCATCTCCAATGTTACTCACAGCATTCGCGGTCAGAGCAACCAAACAAACACACCCTAATGCAGCCAAGTCTGCGGGACCTGGGGCAGGACTGTCAGCCATTGCTATCGCAAGACAGGGAGTATATTGAGCTGCTAAACCATTCGGGTCAGTAAACTTGAGAGGGTTTCCATGCACATATCCGTATGTATTTAGCCCTCCGTTGAGTCCAATCGGATCAGAGGTGACATATCACCTACTTTAAATACTTTTTTAACCTAATTATTAAAAACTCCACTTAGTAAAGTTATAGACAACAATATTATTGCTACAGCAAAAACCGAGTAAAATTTAAGCAGTAATTCTTTCC
>JAKVCM010000072.1 GCA_022448605.1 Puniceicoccaceae bacterium
ACTGAACCAGTCGGCGTCGCCAGTGAGTTTGATGATGAGATCCTTATATTTAACTTCGCGCCACTCACCGTCTAGATGGATGGTGCTGCCGTCAGGTCGGGCAATTTCGAGGTTACCGATGACGGTCTTTGCAACGTGCTGTATGAGGCCTTGGGTGAGCTCCATCATGCCGCGGAAGTCAGTGTAAGCTTGATAAAGCTCGAGCATAGTAAACTCGGGATTGTGGCGGCGAGAGAGTCCCTCATTACGAAAGACACGGCCGATCTCAAAGACGCGATCTTCGCCAGCGACGAGCATGCGCTTGAGGTAGAGCTCTAGTGCGATACGCATATAGAACTGGCAGTCGAGCGCATTAGAATGGGTTACGAAAGGACGCGCGGCAGCTCCACCTGCGAGGGTTTGTAGCATAGGCGTTTCAACTTCGGTAAAGTCACGCTCCCAGAGATACTTGCGCATCTCCTGAATGATCTTAGCGCGCTGACGGAAACGCTCGCGTGACTCTTGGTTAACGATGAGGTCGAGGTAGCGCTGACGATAAATTTTATCGTCGTCTGTCAGGCCTGCCCACTTTTCGGGAAGTGGACGAAGTGACTTAGATACCAAGGTATAGCTCTCGGCGCGGACGGTAATTTCACCTGTTTTGGTCTTAAAAAGACGGCCTGTGATGCCGATGATGTCGCCGAGGTCGAGCTTCTTGAAATAGTTGTTGTATTCGCCATCGGGCAATTCGTCGCGGGTGACGTAAGCTTGAATCTGACCGTCGCGATCCTGGATCTTAATGAAGCTAGCCTTGCCCATGACGCGGAAGACGACAATGCGTCCGGCTACTGAGACTTTGGGCTGGGCTTCGTCAGTGGCGTCCTCTTGATAGAGTTTGACTGCCTCCTCGGAGCTATGGCTCTGCTCGCAATTAGCGGCAAAGGGGTTACGCGCCTCTTTGCAGAGATTTTCTAGCTTCTGTAGACGCACGGCATAAAGATCGTGCGAGTTGTCGGGTGTGGCAGTCTGGTCTGTCATAGCAAAGCGCGAATCTGCGCAGCTAACCAGAAATGGCAAATGCAAATTCGGCAGCGGATGAATGAAGAATAAAGATCGGCAATGCGAGGGACTTTGCTTTATCTTATTTCTAATTAAGAGATTAACATGACGCTAATGGAATACACGGCACTGGGTCTTTGCCTGGTAATCTTCATATTAGGGCTCTTGGGTTCCCTGCTGCCAATCATCCCAGGTACATTGATTGTCTGGGTCGGTGTGATTACCCACCGCCTATGGATGGGCCCAGAAGACTCGGTGACTTGGAGGATCGTGATCATCGCTGGTCTGCTGATGCTTATGGGGCAAATCGCTGACTTTGTCTTGGGCGCGTGGGGTGCGCGTAAATTTGGCGCGTCTTGGAAGGGCACAGTGGGTGCATTCCTCGGGGCTTTTATCGGATTTTTCATGCCGCCTCCCTTCCTCTGGCTGGTCTTAGGACCGATCCTTGGTGCGGTGCTCGGCGAACTGGCAGCAGGACGCACACTTCAAGATGGTAGCAAAGCAGGCATCGGAACGGTCATCGGCGGCATCCTGGCCTTCGCCCTAAATTTTGGAATCAGCTTAACTGTGATCGCACTGTTCTTTATAGACCTATTTGTGGCCTAATCAAACAAGGAGGCACCCTCTGGGTATATTTGTCGCTAAAACACGGAGCATCCAAAGAGTGTTTCACGCAGTCCTTTTAATAGCTCTTGGCAAAGATCACGCGCTTGCCGGGCTGGCCAGTGAAGACACATGGCACCACTTCGTCAGCAGTCGAATTTGGAATACAACGCACCGTCACTTTATATTCTTTAGCAATCTTATCTTCGAGTTCAGAGTTGCAGCAGAAGCCCATTGAAGCGAAACCACCGTGTATTTCGGGCGCGTCGATATTCTTTGGCGTAAAAAATTCGACAAAGTCAGCCTCGGTCGTGATCTCGCGAGTGTGCTCTTGCTGGAAGGCTTTGGCCTTGGCCAGTAAACCAGCTTGCATCTCATCGAGCAGATTGGCGATACCACTGACGAATTGCTGCAGAGGCATACTCTCTTTGTCCTTTGCTCCTCGATCGCGGCGACCTACGAAGACAGTGCCTGCTTCCATATCGCGAGGCCCGACCTCGACGCGGAGGGGGATGCCCTTCTTGATCCAGCCCCATGCCTTTTCACCGCCGCGCATATCGCGGTCGTCAAACTCAACGCGAACAGGCCCGTCCATGTAGTTCTGGTCTTGTAATTTTTGCTTAAGTTCGAGGCAGTAGTCGATCACCTGCTGACGCGTCTCTTCCTTCGGCGTAACCGGAATGATAACGACATGCGAGGGCGCAATGCGTGGCGGTAGCACGAGACCATCGTCATCCGAATGTGTCATAATAAGACCACCGACCAGACGCGTGGACACACCCCATGAAGTAGTCCAAGCAAACTCTTCATTCCCTTTGGCGCTGAGGTATTTAATGTTACTGGACTTTGCAAAGTTTTGACCCAGGAAGTGAGAAGTGCCCGCTTGAAGAGCCTTACGGTCTTGCATCATAGCCTCAATCGCGAAGGTAGCATCCGCTCCTGGGAATCGTTCCGCTTCGGTCTTTTCACCCGTCAACACAGGCATCGCCATAAAATTTTCCGCGAAATCGGCATACACATCGAGCATCTGACGGGTCTCCACCATCGCCTCTTCGGAGGTTGTATGGACGGTGTGCCCCTCTTGCCAGAGGAACTCGGCAGTTCGCAGAAACAGACGTGTGCGCATCTCCCAACGAACAACATTAGCCCACTGATTAATGAGCAGTGGCAAGTCGCGGTAAGACTGCACCCATTTGGAAAATAGTTCACCGATGATTGTCTCCGAAGTCGGACGTACGATGAGCGGTTCTTCAAGAGGTCCGGCAGGTTGTAGCTTGCCATCTTTATCAGCTTCGAGGCGAGAATGAGTGACCACGGCGCATTCTTTCGCAAAGCCCTCGACATGGTCTGCCTCGTTTTGTAAGAAGCTCATTGGAATGAATAGCGGGAAGTAAGCATTTTTGTGACCGGTCTCCTTAAAACGACGGTCGAGATCTCCCTGGATATTTTCCCAGATCGCATAGCCCCAAGGCTTGATTACCATGCAACCACGCACGGGCGAGGCTTCGGCCAGATCAGCTGCCTTGACGACCTGCTGATACCATTCAGGGTAATCCTCCTCACGGGTGGGAGAAATTGCTGTTTTTGCCTGCTTTGCCATTAGGATAGATAGCAAACGCGGACCTGTGGGGCGTGCAATGCCAAATTACAATCTAAGAACGCAGAAATCGCCTCTCGGCTAGAATACTCACAGAGCTATCAGGGCTTGTCACGGCTTGTCAGGGCTTTGATCACCGAGCCAAGCGTCGCGCACAAAATCAATCAGAGGCTCGAAGAGTCCCGGGAAAAACTTCACGAGTAGAGCGACAATCCCCATAATTATGGTCAGCTTTAGGATACACTTACCCACACTTTTGAGAATCTTAAATAAAAGAATCAATAGGACTAGGAGGATGATCCAGAAAACGATGTTTCGCTTGGCGATAGCTTCTTGTAGCAATTCCATTATTTAGAATTTTGAGCTCACTGAGGCAGATAGCAAGCTTCTGTCAGCCCCTAGATCCGAATAGGCGAATCCTTAACACTGCCATATCTTCTCAACCGGAGGTTGGTCTCTAAAAAATAAGCAACCAGGCTACAACGAAGCTAGTTCGTTTCGCCAATGTAGTCTTGGCGCATCCAGTGTTGCAGGCACCCGGGCACTTTCACTCGGCCATCAGCTTGAAGGTGGTTTTCGAGGATCGCAGCGAGCACCCTTGGCACGGCTAGACCGGAGCCGTTGAGCGTATGCGCGGTCACAGGTTTGCCGTCGGCGCCACGATAGCGGATGCCAGCTCGGCGCGCCTGGAAGTCGGTAAAGTTGGAACAGCTCGACACTTCAAGCCAGCGCTTCTGTCCCGCCGCAAAAACTTCGAGGTCGTACTGCTTGGCATGGGGGAAGCCTATCTCACCCGTGCACATGCGAAGCACTCGGTAAGGCAGATCCAGCTTCTGGAGGGTCGACTCCACATCATCGCGGAGCTTTTCCAGCTCTTCCATCGAACTCTCAGCGTCTGTCCACTTGACTAGCTCAACCTTGTCGAACTGATGCAAGCGATTAAGCCCGCGAACGTGCGCGCCCCAGCTGCCGGCTTCACGGCGGAAGCAAGGCGTGTATGCGCAGCGCATGATGGGCAGCTCATCGGCGTCGATAATCTCGTCCCGGTAGAAATTAGTCACTGGTAACTCAGCAGTTGGAATCAGATAAAGGCCTTCGTTTTCGTCGACATACATTTGTCCTTCCTTGTCGGGTAACTGACCGGTGGCGGTGGCGCTCTCGGCATTGACTACAATCGGAGGCAGCACCTCCTCGTATCCATTGATGCGAGCTTCCTCCAGGAAGAAATTGATCAAAGCACGGACAAGGCGTGACATTTCACCTACATAGAAAGGAAAGCCCGCTCCTGCCGTTTTCACCCCACGGGCGAAGTCGATCCGCGACTCAAACCAAGGGATATCGAAATGCGGCATAGCATAGGGAAAATCCGCATTGGCGTCTCCATGGGTCGAAGCGACCACGTTTTCATCTTCGCCCTTACCCACAGGAACGGAAGGATCGGGCAAATTAGGGATTGAGAGAAAGACTTCTTGAAAGGCCTCATCAGCCGCTTTGGCCTCAGCTTCCAGGTCTTTAGCACGGTTGGCGATGGCCTTCATGCCTTTGACCGCTTCAATAAACTCGGGCGAACCCTTGGCCAGCGCCGCCATTTCCTTGTTAGCGGCCTTCTGCGCGGCACGTGCTTGTTCTGCCTCAGTAATCTTAGCGCGGCGCACCGTGTCAAGTTCCAAGACTGCATCGATATCGGTCTTGAATTTTTTGTGGGAAACGGCAGCACAGACGACGTCGGCTTGCTCGCGAAGTAGCTTAATATCGATCATTTTACCAGTAAGTCTGAAGACAGAAGTGTGTAGTCAGTCAAGACTGGATGCCAGCCAAGCAGGGATTAAGGCACAAGAGCAACTCTTCCTCGAGGAAGCTAAAGACGACCCAAGCGCAACAGACTTGGCTTAGTTCAGGACCCGCAATCTACTCATTCAACAGATAATCGAAATCTTCACGCGTAAGGCCTGCTTTCGCAGACTTAGAACTAGGTTCTTCAACTAATTGTTTGAAGAGTTCTGCTTTGCGGGCTTTCAATTCCAACATACGAGCTTCGATACTGTGCTGCATAATTAAGCGCTGTACAAAAACAGAGCGGGTCTGACCGATTCGGTGCGCACGGTCGCTGGCTTGATTCTCCACTGCAGGATTCCACCAGGGATCTAGATGAAAGACATAGTTAGCACGCGTTAGATTCAAACCAACACCACCTGTTTTGAGACTAATAAAAAAGAAGGCAGGGCCCTTCTCACTTTGGAAGAGTTGGACGATCTCCTTGCGCTTGGATACTGGAGTGCGTCCGTCCATGCGGAGGTAATCGATGCCACGCTCTTTGGCGACCACCTCCATTCGATCAAGACCACCAATGAATTGACTGAAGATGAGCGCGCCATGACCTTCTGCCTGTAGCTCCTCGAGCTTGTCCGCCATGTAGCCAAATTTGGGCGCGTGCTCTGGCAGTTGTTTGCCCAATAACTCGGGGCTAACGCATACCTGGCGTAGGCGTAGAATCGCAGCGAGCGCAACGATGCCGGCTTGTTGCTCGGGGCGATCTTCGTAGGCCTCAGCCACCTCAGCTTTGACCTCAGCGACAGTGCGCGTGTAGATCTCTTTCTGCATAGGCGACATTTCAAGGAAGAGTTCGTGCTCTTCCTTCTTTGGAAGATCCTTAAGAATCTTATCCTTCGTACGGCGTAAAATGAAGGGACGTGAGCGGCCAAGAATACGGTCTGGCGCTTCGCGGAAATATTCTTTAAAAGCCTTGAGAGTGCCGAAGATCCCTGGCACTGCAGCGGACATGACGGAGTAGAACTCAGAGGCGTTGTTTTCTACAGGGGTGCCAGTCAAGCAAAGCGTAAAGCGACGTGCGATCTGAGCGGCAGCTTTGGTGCGTGCAGCGCAAACGTTCTTAAGGTTATGCGCCTCGTCAAAAACCACAATTTCGAAGCGCTTACCCTGAATCGGGCTTAGGTCGAGACGAACTCGGTCGTAAGTGGTCAATAGAATTTGAGAATCATCGAGTGCCTTGTGCCAAGCGCCCTTTCTCAAACATTCAGTCACTTTGAGGCTCGGCGCAAAACGAGCAAACTCTTCTTGCCAATTAAATACGAGGCTGGGCGGTAAGACGATGAGGACGGGGGCTTTTTTGTGGTCGGGATTCTGCTCAAAGAATTGGGCGAGGAAGCCGATGGTTTGTACCGTTTTCCCCAGACCCATATCGTCGGCGAGGCAGGCACCAAAGCGGTGGCGGTAAAGGAAATCAATCCACGCACAGCCCTCTTTTTGGTAAGGGCGCAACTCGGCTTTCAAACTGGCCGGCTTTACAAACTCACCCACGCCGTTGAACTCCGAAAGACTGGAAAAGAGATTTTCGGCTTCCTCTGGCAAGGTGACTGTTACGCCGTGTCTGCGTAACATGATCCAGTCCAGCATCTCGAGGCGAGAAACTTGCAGCGCGTCCGTGTCCTTAGCTTTAGAACCGTCAGGCTTTTTGCGGCGTGGGCGCAGCAGTTCGGCAAGCATTTCGAGGCCGCCTTCGCCGCCTTCGATTTGTGGCATAATCAGGCTACCATCCTTATCCTCGATTAAGAGCTGCCCTAGAATAAGTTTCTGCCACTCCTCGGGAGCGATCGTTCGGTCGCCACAACGAATCGATGGATGTAGCTGAAACCAGTCGATATCGGAGCCGGAGGCCTTGGTATCAACAGAGATACTAAGCGGCTCAGAGCGAATAGCTTGCTCGTTAAATTGTACTTGGATGCCGAGCGTGCGACAGACGGAGACAATGCGCTGCAAAGCTTCTGCGCCCGCTTCAGGGTGAACAAGTTCAATCGTACCCTCTTCGAGGTTAAGTAGGTCGGCTCGACTAGTGGCATCACTTAAGCTAAAAAGCAGCATGGCGACTTTGCGCAAATCAAGCCCGCCGCGTAACCAGCGTTGGGCATCGTTATCCGCTAGCGTGACTTCATAATCAGCTCCATAGATTTCGAGCGCTTTCACCAACTTTTCCGCAATCTCACAGACACCGACACGATAATTAGGATCAAAGAGCTCGGGGTAATCAGGCTCGTAGGCTTCCATTCCCAGAGCGTCAGCGGCTTGCTCAGTGGAGAGTACACGGCGAAGCAGGTCAGACAGCGCGCGCACGCGTCGCTTGGCACTGAGCAGCTTGCCCGCGTAAACGTGAAGCACTGGCGCGAGAAAGCGCGACTGCAACTCGTAAAGCTCTACTCGACTACCGTCGAGATTGAGCCGGAGATCAAATTCAAAGGCTTCCCATTCGCCCGCCACGTTTTCCATCGCGGTGAGATCAAGCTCGATCCGTACTTGCTTGGGTTTGACCTGCTTTGGCTTCTTTTTCGCGCCTGAAACAGCAAAAAGATAGGCATCGCTGGATGATTGCGGCGTTAAATTCTGTTCGTTAAAGGCCTCCGTTTCCAAATCCATGCGAAGTGGCCCTAAGTCGCCCGCAAGGCCGAGGTCACTGGAGTGGACTTTGCAAACGCGGCCGTCCGATAGCAGCACAAGCGAGCTGTTGGGAATCAAATGGACGACATCGAGCTCCTCGCCTTTTGGATTTATGAAAAGCATACGCCGCACCACTCGGTCGCCTGAGAGTGCGTGCTGGATCTCCATGCGAGCGGCCTGCTTGACCATCTTCAAAAGATGGGGCTCACCCTCCAATATGGAAGATACCTTGATCTTGGCAACGTTGGCCTTTTTAAGAAAAGACTCCAGCTTCGCCCCAGGATTGACGAGGCTGAACTCCCTGGACAAGCGGAAGCCATAGCTCGCGCTCATCGTGATTCCAAAGTCTGCCAGAAAGTCTACAGGCACTGGCCCCTCAATACTAAAGCCTAGATTTCCGTAGGCATCGACCTCGTTGAGTTCAAACTCGACCGTCTGCTCGGGCACTTCCTCCTCGCCATTGTGGCCATCGCCACCGACATCGCGGTAGCCAAGTTGCTTGCGCAGTTCTTGCGCATAGTCGTCAGGCATGTCGACGCCACCCACGCTCTGCCCTTGGACGGAAAGGAACATTGCCGCCGCCGCCGCGACTGCGTGCTTACAGCCTCCGTAGTTCTTACAATCAGGGCACTCACATTCGTGGATAAGGCGGCCGTCACTCACACTGAGTATAATCTCGCAGGCATGAAGCCCATGCCCTTCGACAAGAGCCGTCATTTGCTTCGCCTTACCATCCCACTCTAGGCTTTCAACCGCGAACTGCCGATAGCTGGCCAAACCGCTTTCGAGGAACTTGCGATCCCCAATATAATAGAGTTCGCCTATATCGAGTTTTTCGAAGCCTTCCAGCCCTTCCAGTTTTCCTGTGGCAGTCCTTGTCATTGCAATTCTCGACTCAATACCCAAATATGATACCGTTGCGAGCGTTAAATCAGAGAAACTTTTCAAAAGGTTCGCATTCCAGACTGCGAGCAACTTTTATAACCCTAATTTATGCCTCAAATACACTATCTTATCAGTAAAGATGCCGGCTTTATCGGATCAATTCTAATTCAGCTTATTTTGAAGGAGGGGAATCGCATCATGTTCATTGTGAACGTTATCTACAACGCCATATTAAACTGTTTCCAGAACGAATCTAAGCCACAACCCGAGACCTAGGATGGCCGACCCGATCATTATTTGGCAAGTCAGCGACAATAAGCGTGGGCATGAAAATCAGAGTTCAGGCTTAATTCGCGCTCTATCACGTCAAGTTGCGCTGGAAGTCGTCAAAATCAATATTGCCACCGACAAAGCTTCATGGTGGCAAGCGTTACGCGGGCAATTTCCCTCTGCTGACAGAGTCCAGCAGCCAGACCTCATCATTGGGGCAGGCAGCCAAACGCATTCGACCTTACTTGCCGCTAGCCGAGCCACCAAAGCGCCCTCAATTCTCATTATGTCTCCTCCCAAGGGGCTCACTAGTCTATTTGACCTTTGTATTGCTCCGGAGCATGATCTACAAAGCTGCTCCAATGTAATTACAACAAAAGGCGCGATGAATATGATCGAGCCTGCCAA
Organism: Puniceicoccaceae bacterium; assembly: GCA_022448605.1. GTDB lineage: Bacteria > Verrucomicrobiota > Verrucomicrobiia > Opitutales > Coraliomargaritaceae > Thalassobacterium. The sequence continues at coordinate 9,251 of JAKVCM010000072.1, forward strand.
TGATAAAAATCAGCACAGCGGACTCTTCCTCATTGGCGGCCCCTCACAACATCATGGATGGGATGAAAGCATGCTAATCAAGCAGATTACCAAAATACTCGACGCCAACTCCAGCATCAAGTGGACACTCACTAGCTCTCGGCGCACACCACCGAGCACGACAGCAGAGATAGAGAAATTGCTAAAGGAGCAAGTCAAAGTCCTACCCGTCGAGGCCACAGGCAAAGACTGGTTGCCACGCGAACTCTCAATAAGCGCTCACGTTTGGGTGACCGAAGATAGCGTCTCCATGGTTTATGAAGCACTTAGCTCAGGTGCGAAAGTTGGCTTACTACCCATCCCGAGAAAGTCCACTCGCTCCAGAGTCGTGTGCGGCTTAAAGTCACTCAAGCAAGAAGGCCACCTAATGAACTACCGTGATAACCAGGCCGATCTAGCCACATTCAAAAACCCTCCCCCTTTAAACGAAGCCGAGCGCGTCGCAAAAATCGTCGCGGAGCGATTTCTCTAATCTTGCATATCACCATGAAAGTCATCCAAATCCTCCCAGAGCTCAATGCTGGCGGCGTCGAGCGTGGAATACTCGAGGTGGGGAAATATTTAGTCGACCAAGGGCACGAATCCATCGTCATTTCGAACGGAGGACGCCTGGTCGCACAACTCAAAGCCGAAGGCAGTCGCCACATCACCCTTCCCGTTAACAAGAAACGCCTTTGCTCACTCAAACAAGTCAGAGTCCTCCGCCGTTTCTTAGAGAAAGAGCGCCCCGACATCCTACACCTACGCTCTCGCTTGCCCGCCTGGCTCGCCTACCTCGCCTGGCGTAGAATGAATCCTATCACGCGTCCCCGCCTAATCACCACCGTGCACGGCTTCTACTCCGTTAACGCCTACTCTAAAATCATGACCCGAGGAGAACATGTGATTTGCGTATCTAACAGTGTAAAAGACTATGTCCTCAAAAACTACCCTGACGTGCAGAAAAACAAACTCACCGTCATCCACCGCGGCGTGGACCCAGTAATGTTTCCCCATGGCTTCAAACCCACTCCCGAATGGCTAGAAATATGGCATCAACAATATCCGCAACTTGAAAGTAAATACGTCGTCACCCTAGCCGGACGCATCACGCGTTGGAAGGGCCAGCTAGATTTCATCAAAGTCATCGCCGGCCTCAAAGAGAGAAAAATACCCGTCCACGGTCTTATTGTTGGCGAACCCCACTCTAAGAAGTTGGAATTTTTGGAGGAAGTCAAAAGCGCAATCAGCGTGGCCGGCGTAGAAAACAACATCACACTTGTTGGCCACCGCAGCGACCTGCGCGAAGTGATGGCCGTCTCCGACGTCATTATCTCCTGCTCCACAGATCCTGAGGCCTTCGGGCGAGTCACACTGGAGGCTCTTGCAATTGGCAAACCCGTCGCGGCCTACGCTCACGGGGGCGTTGGCGAACAACTCGACGCCATGCTTCCGGAGGGCAAAATCAAAGTGGGTGATATCGACGCCATGGGAACTTTGTTGGAGAAATGGGAACAAGAAAAATGTAATCCTAAACAGACCGTAGTATTTGAATTGGAGCAAATGCTACGTAAGACCATAGAAGTTTATAGTGGAATCTTATAACACCTAATAAGCCATGCGCAATAATACGAACATCATCTGTATTTTATGGGGGCAAAAATATACAGAAATTGATGTAAATAGGCTCTTTGGAATGATCCAAAGAAACACCTCCCACGACATTGATTTCCATCTATTTTCCGACGAAGCACTTCCTGACCTGCATCCCGCAATTATTCGCCACCCAGAACCAGCCCAAAACGAAGCGATCTACCATGCAAGTTACAATTACCGCAAAGAGGCCGCCCTCTGCGACAACTCTCTGGGTGACCTCAGTGGACAACGCGTCTTCTTCTTTGATCTGGATGTTGTCATAATAGATAATTTGGACGACCTCTTCAGTTACCCAGAAGGCGACCAATTCTATATTATCAACGACTGGAATTCCCGAGGCAACAAAGTCGGTCAAGCAACCTGTTACTCGTTTAAAGTCGGCACACTCGGTCATATCAAGACCTACTTCGAAAAAAACTCGGAAGCAGTCATTCAAAAGTATGGAACGGCCTCTCAAGAATACCTCTCCGAGCAAGTAATCAAAAAATTTGGAAGGCTCAATTTCTGGCCCGAAAACTGGTGCCAATCCTTTCGCTTCCACTGTCTCCCTTGGGGATTTCTGCGATATATTATGACACCCCGAAAACCCAAGCTAGGAACAAAAGTCCTCGCTTTCCACGGACACCCAGATATTAAAGACGCCATCCAAGGACGCTGGTCACCCCCGGATTCTAAAAAAGCAGCTAAAGGTTGGAAAAAGATATACAAACATTGCCTGCCTACATCATGGATAAGGGATTACTGGACTATCTAGTCGCGAGCAATGGAGGAGGATAAGATAATAACGGTAAAACTCGCAAGCAGGGCAGGTCGCAAAGAAGGTGGCACCGATTTGTCAAATCAATGCCCAAACAACAAACCTCAATGGGGTAAATGTCGTTTTGTCTGTAACCTCTTCGCGGAAGAATATGATTGGCTTGTCTTGATGGACGACTTTTCACCGCTTTTACCAGGCCGGCAAGAGTTACTTCGCTGTCCGCCATCCCAGACACTTTTACTTACTTCAGAGCCTGCATCGGTAACCCATTATGGAAAGGCTTTTGCAGCTCAATTTGCACATGTCATTACTAATCAGAATGAGACAGCCTTGCCACATCATAATGCAATCCGAAGCCAAACTGGAAATGTATGGCATTACGGAAAAAGCTATGCTGAATTAATGGATGAGCCCCCACCGATTAAGACAAAAAAACTCTCAACCGTGTGCTCTGCTAAAAAGCAGGTGCATACTATGCACGCCCGCAGGCACGAATTCACACATGCTCTTAAGAAAGATCTGCCCGAGCTGGAAATTTTCGGACGGGGAATACGTTTCATCGAAAAAAAATACCAAGCACTTGACCCCTACCGCTTTCATCTGGTTATAGAGAACCACTATGGACCTAACGTGTGGTCTGAAAAACTCGCGGATGCCTTCCTGGGTTATACCGTTCCGATTTACTATGGATGCCCCAACGTGTTGGATTACTTCCCAGAAGACAGCTTAATTCAAATTGATATTAATGATTATGCAGGCACTCTCCAGATGATCGCAAAACTCATCAATACGCCTGGAGAATATGAACGCCGACTAGAGGCAGTCATTGAAGCCCGACGCCTTGTGACCGAGAATTACAATATTGCTAGTATGCTAAGTCATTTTATCGAGTCACAAAACCGGAAAACCACAAACACACGTCAAATTTTTCTACGTAGCAGAAAAAAGATACGCTCGCACAATCCCGCCGAGCTGGCACGTTACTTGTATTGGCACATAGGAAAAAACCTGCACTGATGTATCCTAACCAACAAAGGCAATCTACTTTAGGGCGATTATTTATTACATACAAAAAATCATAAACATTATTCATAAAATTATGAGTAACTACTTATTTCGGCAGATGCTTGCACCCGCAGGAATATTTCCTGAGAAAACAACCAAAGCCACTGATCTTAGAGCATTGGTAGATTCCATGCGCATAAAGCCTACGAAGCAGAAACTTATTCGTTTGGGCCCGAAACACGATGGTGGTTACCTCATTCCAGAAGATCTCGATGGTATTAAATATTGCTTCTCTCCGGGAGTAGCTGGTTGTAGCGATCTAGAGCTAGAGCTTGCCAAGCGTGGCATGCAGATTTTTCTTGCTGACCGTTCTGTCGAAGCCCCGCCGGTAGTGCACTCCAACTTTCATTTTCAGAAAAAGTTTATCGCCTCAAGTAATTGCGCAACGGAAGGACTCATAACGCTCGATAGTTGGTATCACGAAATGCTTGAACCGCCTTCAGACGTTTCCCCGGAGGCATTACTTCAGATGGACATCGAAAGTAGCGAGTATGAAGTATTGCATAACATTTCTGAAAAGCTTCTACGGCGCTTTCGTATTATCATTATTGAGTTTCACAAACTAAACCAACTTGCAAACCGCTTTGCATTTAAACTAATGGCTCCAGCCCTTCGAAAGCTACTAAAAAGCCACGCGGTGGTGCATATCCACCCAAACAATCACCGCAAAACACTCAAGTTACACAGTCTAGAAATACCTGCTAACATGGAGGTGACCCTGCTACGCCGTGATCGCTTGCAGCCAACAAAAAAAACGCTGATATTTCCACACCCACTGGATGTTAGTTGCAATCATAGCAAACCTGAATTAATACTCCCAAAATGCTGGTATGCATAGCTTTTCATGCAAAAAAAAATAAAGCGCGTGGCTCTTGTTGATGCTGGTTTAAAAAACTACGTAACGGAAGCTATTCTAGCTTTATTGTCATCACAATATGAATTTCAAATTACGAATGCTCGTGAAGCTGACTATGTTTTTCACTCCGTTGATGGGTATGAGGTCTTGAACTACACAGGTGTCCGAATCTTTGTAACCGGTGAATACGTCACACCAAACTTCAACCTAAGCGACTACGCCCTCGCCTTTGATCCAATTAAATTCGGTGATCGTTACTGTCGCTTGCCGCTAATAAAATTATATAAGGAGTCATACCAAACACTCGTTGCACCCCGTCCTCCCGCGGCCGAAGCGCTTGCACAAAAAACCGGTTTCTGTGCCTATGTAATGACCAACACCAAGAACAGCGCCCCCGAGCGCGAGCAACTAGTTGAAGCGCTAAACACCTATAAATCAGTCGCCCTAGGCGGAAAATGGCGCAACAACGTAGGCGGTCCCGTCCCCGATAAAATCACATTTCAAACTGCATACAAATTTGTCCTTGCTGTGGAAAACTATTCCGCCCCGGGCTATCTCACCGAGAAGTTTGCTCAAGCTGCTCAATCAAACGCAATTCCCATCTACTGGGGCGACCCAACAATAACTCAATTCATTAATCCAAAAGCTTTCATCAATTGCCACGACTTTAGCAGCATGGACGCCCTCCTTGCACGCGTCCGCGAGCTTGACTGTGACGACGACGCCTACCGCACTATGTTGTCAGAACCCTGGTTTATTAACGGCGAGGAACCTCGCGAGTGGAAAGATGCTACCTTTACCAACTTCCTATGTAATATTTTCGACCAGCCCCACGAATTAGCTTACCGCCGCAATCGCAGTCGCTGGGGCATGAAAACAGAAGTTCAATTGAACAAAATGGCCAATCAACCCTTTCACCAAAGTTTGTTTTTACTGAAAAAAAAGTGGCGCCAAATTAGCAGGAAATAATATCCATGCACACTTTCGTAATTAACCTTGCTCATGCAACCGAACGCTGGGAACTCATGGAGAAGCAGCTCAAAGCACTTCAGATAGACCACACTCGCGTTGAAGGCGTTTATGGCAATCGTTTGGCAGAACCCATCACAGATTATAACGAAAGGAAGTATCGGATTCTTCATGGCAAAACCACCAATACAGGCGAAGTTGGCTGTTATTTAAGCCACATAAAAACACTAAGGGCGTTCCTTTGCTCCGATGCGAATCATGCACTAGTCCTTGAAGATGACGTACAGCTACCTGACAACATTTTCAATCTCATTAAGCAGGCCTTAAATTTTTCTAAACACTGGAACTTACTGCGACTGACTGCATTTAGCCCCGGCAAACACCTTTCTTTCGCCGATCTTTCGGACGGATTTAAAATGTCATATAACTTAAAAGTGCTTAAAAACACTGGCGCGTATGTGATTGACCGCAAAGCAGCGAAATGCGTTCTGGAAAAGATGCTCCCGATGTTCCTTCCTTACGATGTCGCATTAGACCGCGAATGGCATTATGGCTTCAAAACAGCCTGTATCTCGCCCTTACCAATCCCTTTAAACATGGAGCTTCCAGGACAAATACCCCCAACAAGGAAGATTCGTTTTTACCGCTCCACCAGCTATCACGCCTTTCATGCATTAACACATGTGGAACGCAAATGGTACCGAAGGCAGTTCTATAATAATGCGCTCTTCAAAACAAAGGAGGACCTGACTTGATTGCGGTGCGCATCAGTGGTGGCCTCGGCAATCAAATGTTCCAATATGCCTTTGCCCGCGCTCTTCAAACTCGAGGAAACCGAGTTTACATGCATTGGCACCCACACCATTCAAAATCTGAACATAATGGCTTCGAGCTCGACCGCGTCTTCCAAACACAGCTCTCAGATAGAATTCCTATCGTTTCTCAGTCGCCTCTCACACGCGGGCAAGCATGGTGGCAGCGCAAAACGGCTCGAAAAAGAGAGGTCCATGAACTTAATTTCCAGGCACATTTCCTCGAAACCCAAGCAGGCTATCTAGATGGTTACTGGCAAACCGAGCAATACTTCGAATCGATTCGCGATAAAATCTGTGCTGACTTCGAGTTCAAACCACTCATGGGCTCCAAGAACCTTGAGCTACAACAGCAACTCACCCAGAGCGAGACCTGCTCAATTCATATCCGCCGAGGTGACTATGTGGGTCACCCAGAACTCGGTGGCATCTGCGACAAGGCCTACTACAACAGCGCACTCAAGGAACTCTACGCACGAGACCCACACTGCCCTCTTATCATTTTTTCAGACGACATCGAGTTCAGCAAAGACCTTTTTCAAGGACTCACGCGAGTCCAATTCTGCGACTGGAATCGCGGTAGCGATAGCTGGATGGACATGGCATTGATGTGCAGCTGTACCTATCACATCATTGCAAACAGTTCCTTCAGTTGGTGGGGGGCCTGGCTGGCAAAATCTGGTAGGCTAACGCTTGCACCCAAAGTTTGGTCTTCTAAGTTTAAGCCACAAACCGAACTATGTCCCAATAATTGGATATTAGTTTAACTCCATGTTAGATGATGAAACATTTTTTAAATTATTGCGAGAACACTCGCCGAACTCTTCGTCTGGCAAATCAATACCGCTCGGCGCGTAGAAGCACAATTATACTACAAGATAGAGAAGTAGGGTTATTCTCAATTTACCAGCAGGTGCTGGGCGCATTGGCAGTCTGTAAGCTCATAAAATCCTCCCTGAGGATTGAAAGTGATAAAGGGAGTTATTTTACGAATGGACGCCCGGAGACCGGGTGGTGGACTTACTATTTTGAAAATGATATCTATTTTCCAGAATATCGTCAGTTCGACCGTACAATCAACATCGAACCAACAAAAGGAGCTGCCAAGCTAACTCACTTGGGCAATGCAATGCCCCGCCAGCAGGCCCACCAATTAACCCGATTATTGAAATTGCGGCCCGATGTTTTGAACATGATTGATTCATTTGCTTGTGATAATTTTTCAGGAAACCAAATCATCGGCATTCATTACCGAGGCACCGATAAAGTTCGTGGCAGGTTTTCCGAGGCGGAGCATGTAAGTTACACTAAAATTTATGAAATGATTAAAATGCAAAAGCCCGAGACAATGATTTTTGTCGCTACCGATGAACAAAACTTTATTGATTCCATGAAAGATCGCTTAGGCGATCGGCTCTTGTCAATCGATGCACAACGCAGTTCTGATGGATTACCGATTCATCACCAAACAGAGAGGGCTGGTGTAGATTTCGACTGTTACAAAATCGGGCTGGAAGCCATTATGGATTGCTTTCTTTTGGCGCGTACAAACCTTTTAATACGCACCAATTCTAACCTTTCTAAAGTTAGCATGTACTTAAACCCTAGAATTCCGGTCATAGAAATGTAGAACCTTTAGCTGATGACTAGGCGTAAGCCTGCTAATTGCTAAAAGAAGTAAGCCATTCGAACTTTTGCCTATTGTATTCCCCTAAAGCGCAACTTGCACTCAGTGCGAAGATACCCCCAACTGAGAAAATATTTCCAAAAATATCTTTTCCTAATTCGGTGGTTTTCAGCCTTTCGTAACCACTTCCATTTTGGGTCATTACTAATTCCGCCCGTGTAAAAAATAGATATGAGTGCCCCGCAATGCATGCTCTTAACCCGATTCACGTGTAATATTCGTACGAAAAAATCATAATCTGCTGCTATCCTGTAAGATAGGTCATAAAGTCCATATTCATAGAATAAGCTTTTTTTTATAAAGCTGCTTTGGTGCGGCATCATTTTTTTTATCAGGAAATCCTCAGGAAGCTTTTGAGGTAATACAAGTAAGTCTGATGTTTCATCTGAAGTTACCTGAATATCACCATAGATGATCCCAACATCGGAAAATGGCTTCACAGAGTATAGAACGTCCGGATCCGCCAACTTATCCCCTGCATTTAAAAATAAAAGGTAGTCTCCACTGGAGAGGCCTATGCCTTTGTTCATTGCATCATAAATGCCGTCATCTGGTTCCGACATAAGATATGTAATGCAATCTTCATAATCACGCAATACATCAAGAGACCCATCGGTTGATGCACCGTCGATAACAATCCATTCCAAATTGGGATATCGTTGGCTACGAATACTATCACATGTGCTCGCGAGTGCTCCTGCCTCATTTAGGCATACAGTTATGACTGATATTTTAACACTCACATCAATTCATCAATTATGCATCTACATTCGGCATTTCCAAACTTTCATACACTTTCAAATATTTCCCAGAGGGCATAAACAACGCTGCAAGAAATATAAGAGGATATTTTAAATACCAGCATTTAGTTTCGCCTGATTGCATTTTAAAATCGCGCATATTTTAACCATTTCAGATCAAATATGATTTTCATTCCTTTTACCATTTACATGCTTTGTGCGTAATCTAGGCGCTTATTATTGGTATCATAGAGATACCTTAGTCTTGTTCAGCAATTAGACAGTCTATCAAATCATCATAATCTTTGAGTATAGCAAGGGTGTCACCCGTGGAAGCGCCATCAACAACAATCCATTCAAAGTCTCTAAAGATTTGCGTGCAGATGCTATCGCAGGTTGCTCTTATCAATTTAACCTCGTTGTAACATATTGTGATGATAGAGGATTTCAGCAATCTCACTGTAGCCTCTCATCTCTAATTACTATTTTGAACATCATCGGTTCATGAAAAGACTGATATTTACTGAAGTATTTGTGCCTTTATCAGATAGATGCAATATGTGTAATTTCTTTAATCATTTTTTTGGTCTTATAACGCCTGCGTATTAACTTTTTCAAGCGCCATAAGAAACATACATTCCCCTCCTTCGTATGCCATATTTTCTTAAAAACAAAATCATCTTTAATTCTGTCAACTTCCTCAACGGTAGGGGCAGGCAAAGACTTCAAGTCAATAATGTCTTTTTCAGTCGGAAGGCCTTGCGTAAAACCAGTTTTCGTGTGGGTCGCATCATCAGAAAAACCGATATTCTCTATGAGGTTAACGGCAGGAGATACAGATAAACCATTGTTCTCAAGAACTGAAAAAATCCACTGATAGTCCCATGTATTGATCTTCCCAGACCATGCACTATAAAAACATCGAATCCAGTAATAACAGATGTCAATATCCTCATTCAATTCCCGCCACCTACCTGAGACTACGAATTCCCTCAACCCACTTAATTTACGGTCATAACATTTCCATGCTCTCCGCCAAGTTGCCCAACCCCAAATTTGCGGAATGTTTGAAAAATAATAAGCCTTTTCCGCGGTTTTGTCACGAGACTGAAAGTTGATTCCACCAATGTGCATTACTTTTGGGTTATCGCGATAACGTGCTAGAGATGTAGCTGCATAGTCAAAAAAATAAGACGACGGCAAACAGTCATCCTCCAAGATAATCCCCTCTTCCTCATGCTCAAAAAACCAGTCAATGGCCCCCGATACGGCCTCTCTGCAGCCTAGGTTTTCGCTCTGAAAGCGAGTTTCAACCTCACATTCCCAATCAACCTTTGTAGCAATTGAACGAACTTGGGAACAAAGATCGATCTCACCTATACGGTCCGAACGCGCGCCATCAGCAGCCACATATAATTTACTTGGGCGTGCAGCAGCAATTGCCTTAAAAACTTTTTCAGTACAACTTGGGCGATTGAAAACCAAAAAGAGTATGGGAGTTTTAAATATCTTATTAGTATTAATCATTTGACTATGCTTCTTAAAAAAAGGCGGTATTCACAGTCTTGGCAATGCTGTTAACCATAACTACTTAGCAATCCAGACTCAGGCATCGACAACAAAGACT
>JAKVCM010000073.1 GCA_022448605.1 Puniceicoccaceae bacterium
ACTGCTAAGCAATCTGCCAGATTATGGTCAATGGCTAGGTAATAACGGTTATCAAACCGTCCACATCGGCAAGTGGCATGTCCCTGGTCGCCCTCTGCATAATTCGTTTCAGCTCGTACCGCATAATTCTCACCCACAAGGCGAGTATGGTGATAACCTTGTTGCACTCTCCTTCGAGACATTTCTCGCAAATAGAGATATTACCCGGCCCTTCTTTGCCCAGGTAGGACTCATGAATCCTCATGACTGTGGCAATGCCCCTCGTACTTCCAAACACCCATTCCCTTTTCCACACTTAAAAGATCAGTTACCACCATTTCCTCCAAATTTTGATTTTGATCGACGTGAGCCTGAGCAACTTAAGCAAATGCATAATGGGTTGATGAAGTTCACCGAAGAATGGACTGAAGAAAACTGGGGGCATCAAGCATGGCTATACTATCGTATGGTTGAAATGGTTGATGTCAATGTGGGCTACATTCTTGACGCACTAGAGCGTTCGCCTGAGCACGAGAACACACTGATTATTTTTAGCTCAGATCACGGCGATGCCAATGGGCATCATCGCATGCTCTTTAAAGATAACTTCTATGAAACTTCTTCTCGTGTCCCAACTATGGTATGCTTCCCAGGTAAAGTACCTTCAGGTCTGATAGACGACACTCACCTCGTCTCTGGCCTAGACTTCTTCCCGACCCTTTGCGATTATGCAGAAATCGACCCACCAAAAGACTTAAAGGGCCTGAGCTTACGTCCTTTATTGGAAAATAGAAGCACCTCATGGCGCAAATATCTACATGCTCAAAGTAAAGCTACGGGACGGATGGTTGTTGATTACCAATACAAATTCATACGCTACTACGGTTCAGAGACTATCCAACTTTTTGATCTAAAAAATGATCCATGGGAAACTACCAACTTGGCATACCGCAGTAGCCACCAAGACGACTGTAATCGGATGGCTGCTGAGATCGACCGCATGGAACAGACACTCGACAACGTCGATTTACCAGATGCACTCATGCGCCGCACGTGAATTATTTATTCCTTAGATAACCTAGCCTATGACTCATCATTACTTAGTCTATATTGTAGCAAGTCTGCTTACTTACGGTCTCCTTGCAAAGACTCCAAATTTAATTATCATTTTGACCGATGACCAGGGTTATAATGACGTTGGCTTCAACGGTTGCATTGACATACCTACTCCCCATTTGGATCAACTCGCTGCTAACGGTGTAAAATTTACAGATGGCTATGTCTCCTACCCAGTATGCGGACCAAGTCGTGCAGGCTTGCTGACGGGACGCTATCAAGATCGCTTTGGCTTTACTACAAACCCAACCATCGATCCGAATAATCCAGATGCAGGTCTTCCAAAGTCCGAAGAAAATATTGCGGAAGTACTCAACAAGGCAAATTACTCTAGTGCCATCATTGGGAAATGGCACATGGGAAGCCATACAAGCAATCATCCGCTCAACCGTGGTTTTGAATATTTCTTCGGATTCCTATCTGGTGGACATAGTTACTTTCCTAGAAACTATAAGTTAAACGATCTTACCGAGGTCACACGCTCATGGGAGTGGTATAACACACGGCTATTGGAAAACTTTGAGCGTATTGATGTGCAGGATGACTACCTTACTGATGTCCTTACAGATGCTGCCACTGGATTTATTGAAAAGAAGGTGAATACAAATCAGCATTTCATGCTTTACCTCGCCTACAATGCTCCTCACGCACCACTACAAGCCACCGAGAAATACCTATCACGATTCCCTGATATCGCCGACGAAAGACGCCGCATTTATGCTGCCATGGTTAGCTGTGTTGATGATGGCGTAGGTCGTGTTATGGAGAGTCTCCGCCGTAACCAAATTGAGGATGATACCATTGTTGTGTTTCTTTCCGACAATGGTGGTGCAATCACTAAAAATGCTTCTAACAATGGCGCTCTGCGAGGAGCAAAGTCAGATCTCTTTGAAGGTGGTATTCGAGTACCTTTCGCATTGCAGTGGAAAGGTATAATCCCTGCAGGGCAAGTCTACTCCCATCCAATCATCTCACTTGACATTATGGCTACAATCACCGCACTCGCTGGAGTCAAAATCGCAGAAGATCGTCCCTTGGATGGCGTCAACTTGCTACCTTATCTAACGGGTAAAAATAACGAAGCACCTCACGACCAACTTTTCTGGCGTAAATTGGAACAGCAAGGCATGTGTATTCGCGATGGCGATATAAAGCTAGTAGCCAACACACAAAGAAATAAAAATAGGCTACAACTTTACAATATCGTAAATGACCTAAGCGAAACCAAAAATCTAAGCAAACAAAACCCAGAGAAGAGCAGAGAACTCCTCGAATCATGGGAGGCTTGGAATGATCAACTACAAGACCGTATCTTCCCAACACTAATGGCCGATAAATGGTGGGAGAGCCAGTAAATGTTTGGAGATGAAATGGCCAAACTTATGGAAAAGTGTCTGGTGCCCTTTCTCCTGTAAGCCAAAAACCTGTCGAGTCTGTCTAACCCGATCTGAAATAATGAATCGAAACAGAATCCACATAAAAGCAGTTTCCCATACCGTGTTAGCACTCTTATGCGGGGCAAGCCTGAGCTCAGAGGCGGTGAGCGAGCAACCCAACGTTGTCATCATCTACGGAGACGACGTCGGCTATGGCGATGTCGGTGCCTACGGATCGAAACAGATTCCCACGCCACACATCGATGCACTGGCAGCGGGCGGACTACAGTTCACAGATGGTCATTGTTCCGCTGCCACCTGTAGTCCATCACGCTTCTCGATGCTCACTGGCATCCATGCTTTTCGTGCCAATATTAGGATACTCGCGCCCAATGCACCGCTAGCGATCCCAGTTGATACCTACACCATCGCCGACCTCTTTAAAGACGCTGGCTACAAAACTGCAGTCATCGGTAAATGGCATCTTGGACTCGGAAGCAAAGAATCACCTGCTAATTGGAATGGTGAAGTCAAACCCGGCCCACTTGAGATAGGCTTCGACTACAGCTTTCTCTTACCCTACACTAACGATCGTGTGCCATGCGTCTATTTGGAAGACCATAATGTCGTCAATTACGATCCAAATGACCCGATCTATGTCGGCTTCAGCCCTAAGCAAGTCAACCTTCCAGGCAGCACCGAATACCCGGATGGCAAGACTAATCGGGAGGCAATGACTTACTATCAAAGCAGCCACGGCCACAATCACAGCGTCATCAATGGCATTGGTCGTATCGGATACATGTCTGGTGGTAAAGCTGCACTCTGGAATGACGAAACCATGGCCGATGTCTTTGTCGATAAAGCGCGTGAATATATTACTCGCAATAAGGACGGGCCCTTCTTTTTGTTTTTCTCATCCCAAGACATTCATGTGCCACGTGCACCACACCCACGCTTTCAAGGAAAAACCAAACTCGGCTATCGTGGGGACGCAATGGTGCAATTCGATTGGAGCGTTGGTCAAATTGTCGATGCGCTTAAAGCCAACGGATTACTCGAAAATACCCTACTCATCTTTTCCAGTGACAATGGTCCGACCTATGACGACGGCTACATCGATGGCACAAGTGCTAAAACCTCAACGGTCAATAATGACCGTGATCACTACGCTGCAGGCCCATTTCGAGGCGGAAAATATCAAATCTACGAAGGCGGCACCCGTGTGCCTCTCATCATAAGTTGGCCGTCTAAAATCTCAGCTGGCACGACTGATGCCTTAGTCAACCAAATCGACTTCCTGCATTCTTTTGCAACACTACTTGAGCTCGACCTACCCGACGGCGCTGCGGTCGATAGCCGTAACACACTCGACGCCTTACTCGGTATAACCGAGCAAGGCCTCCCCTTTATGATAGAGGAGGCTAACAATGCACTGGCCCTACGCAAAGACAATTGGAAATATATCGAATTCCACGCTGGCAAAAACAAGCCAAAGCCGGATGCTCCAGAGCTTTACGATCTAGGCGAAGATATGGCTGAAGCAAATAACGTAATTAAAGACCATCCCGAAATCGCAGAATCACTTAAAGTGCAACTTCACGCCCTCCAGAACTCTGGAGCGATTCCTTAAAAATAGTGCCCGACTGACTGGGACAAGAATTGATTAATCTCGACTGTTCATTATTATGAAAAGTTCACCCATAATTGCGTTGGTATTTTTTCTGATTGCAACCACCCACCTCCGCGCAGAGATCCAACTCGCGCCCGTGTTCTCCGATAACATGATTCTCCAGCGTGAGGTCACCATACCACTACGGGGCATGGCTGACGAGGAAGAGCAAGTGATCGTCAGCTTTAATAACAAAGAATACACTGGGCAAGTCACAGATGGTCGTTGGCAAGTGGACTTACCTGCCATGGCAGGTGGTGGCAGTTTTCATATTACAGCCACTGGTCCATCTAACACGCTTACACTGAGTAATGTCACCTTTGGCGACATCTGGCTTTGCGCAGGACAATCCAACATGGATAGTTCCATCGAAACATATAAAGCTAAATTCCCAGAGCTCTTTAGGGGGCACCCAGTCAAACAGCATGATCAGATAAGGATCTTCCGTGTGAAACGGATGCCCGTAGACCAGCCGCAAGAATTTATTACACGCGAACACCGATTTGATAAAGGTTGGTATCCGATTGAACCTGGCACGCGCACTCGCCTCTTTTCGGCTACTGGCTACTTTTTTGGCTTATGCCTCGCCGACGCCATAGACGTGCCAATTGGCCTAATCCAATCCTGCCGTGGCGGTACTCCCATCACCGCGTGGATGCCACCCGGCACGCTTGAAAAGCGCAGTGAATATACTGACATCATAGCGGAATACAAGCAAGCGATTCGCAACTGGCCGGCCAACAAAATAAAATACGAGCAGCAGGTGAAGGAATGGGAGGTGAAAAAAGCCAGTGGCGCGAAAGTCAGTTGGAAGCCTGAGCCCCCCTTGGGCAGCCCATCAAGCAATAAACGACCCTACGCACTACACAACGGTATGATCGCTCCCTTGTATCAACTGCCCATCAAGGGCGTGCTTTGGTATCAAGGAGAAGGCAATGCCAAGACCCGCGAAAGTTGCGTGCAATACGAGAACCTTCTAAAAGACTTGGTCGCGACATGGCGAACCAACTGGGACAATGCTAACATGCCATTTCTCGTAGTGCAACTACCTGGATTTGGTAAAGCCAGTGAAAGAATAAATACGAAGCAAAATTGGCCCTGGATACGCGAATCCCAAAAAAATATTGAAGACCTAGATAACTGCAAGGCGATATGCACCATAGATAGCGGCATGCAGAGAGAAATTCATCCGCCCTTTAAGGAAAATGTTGGCAAACGCTTGGCTTACGCTGCACATAAGATGGTATACAGGCTAGCGAATGCACCACAGTCTCCAGAATACAGCGCTCATACCTG
>JAKVCM010000074.1 GCA_022448605.1 Puniceicoccaceae bacterium
AAAGTCCTTCTTCCACTTGCCGGCATCATTGAGATAGCGAACAAAGTTTTCGACTGCCGCACGGTAATTACGCACCGTGTATTTGGAGACTCTACGCTCATGCGCGAGGTGGTCGCAGAACTTCTCTAGATTTGGGATCGAGGTGGCCATTTCTAAAATCTAGGGCACGGGAATTCGCCCGCTGGGCATTTGCTTATACGCTACTACTGCTTACCTAAGTTGAAGCGCTCGATCACTTCGTCCGCAAAATAGCGGTAGGCGTGAGCGCCATTGCTATCAGGTTCATATTCAAAAATAGACTGCCCAAAGCTAGGGGCTTCGCTCAAACGGACGCTACGAGGGATCATACTACGGAAGACAAGATCTTCGAAGTGGTTGCGCACCTCGCCGACGACTTGTTGGCCAAGATTAGTACGCTGGTCGAACATCGTCATAAGGATGCCGCCAAGCTCCAGACCGTCGTTAACACCCGCATCGCGGAGCTTATCGACAACCTTTAGGATTTGCCCAAGACCTTCCATCGCAAGGTATTCGCATTGGAGTGCGATGATGAGATAATCTGCGGCGGCTAGGCTATTCATCGACAGCATGCCTAGTGCAGGCGGGCAATCGAGTACAATGGCATCGTAGTCGTCGGACTCGCGTAGGGGGGAAATGACTTCACGCAGTTGGGTAAGGTAGTCCTCCCTTTGAAAAAGCTCGATCTCAATTGCGGCCATATCGACTTCAGAAGGAATCATAAAGAGGCAATCGTTTGAGCCGACAGGTTGCACTTTTTCCAGAGCATCCCCCTCTCCGCAGAGAGGGCCATAAAGGCTACCCCCCTCGAGCTTCTCAAGACCGAGCCCGCTGGTAGCATTTGCCTGAGGGTCAAGGTCGACCAGCACAGTTCGCACACCCTTTGCGGCAAGTGCATAGCTAAGGTTAATGGCTGTCGTCGTCTTGCCGACGCCGCCCTTTTGGTTCGCAATAGTAAATACGGTGGCAGACATGTCATTGTTATTAGACAATGGGCAGAGATCGTCGAGCAGAAAGGCGATTCTCCTTACCTAGGCTTCCGCAACTACTGGATTGCGTAGCATACCGATACCGCTGATCTCGATCGCAACCTCGTCGCCTGCCTTAAGAAAGCGCGGTGGATCAGCTGCAACACCTACGCCCGGCGGCGTGGCCGTCAGGATGACTGTGCCCGGCAGCAAGGTAGTGCTGCCGCTAAGGAATTCGATCAGCTCGGCCACGGTGAAGATCATATCCCCCGTAAACGATTCTTGTCTGATCTCTGTATTCAGAATGGTGCGGATGGGGAGAATCTGTGGGTTAGGGATACGATCTGCAGTCACGAGTATGGGGCCTAGCGGGCAAAAAGTATCGAAACTTTTGCCTTTGGTCCACTGGCCACCGCAGTGAAAATTTTGCCAATCCCGTGCACTCACATCGTTCGCACAAGTGTAGCCGAGCACATAGTCAAGCGCATCCTTGGCGGCAACGTTTTTGCAGGTCTTGCCGATCACTACAGCTAACTCACATTCGTAATCGACCTGATCGCTGTGCATGGACCGAGGCAACACAATGGGGCTTTCAGGATCGAGCACTGCCGTCACGCTTTTCATAAAGACAACCGGGTATTCCGGTAGCTCGGAATGCATCTCGCTAGCATGCTCGCGGTAGTTCAGCCCAATAGCATAAATCGCGGTCGGTCTAAGAGGCGCTAAGCGACGCACGGGCTCAAGCAATTCCTCGCTCTGAGAAAATTCGCCGAAAAGATCGCCCGCAAGACGATAGACCTGACTGCCAGCCTCACATCCATAGTGGATGGAGCCGTCCCGAGTTTTTACACGCACAATTTCCATATATCGGCACCCTCTCTGACTCACAGGAAAGCGCAAATTTTTTCTTGCTTTGGCCATTCGTACGACCTTTATTCCCGCCCTTTCGTATAGGATACGGGGGCTTAGCTCAGTTGGTTAGAGCGCATCCTTGACATGGATGAGGTCGCAGATTCGAATTCTGTAGCTCCCACCACTTTTAGCCTCTCTAGATTCTTTTCTGGAGGGGCTTTTTGTAAGCTAGTTGGGCGCACTTAGGTGCTACTGGACACTACTATTTTCTAGATGATGGTAATGTAAAAAATTCATCAATAAGCACTTAGCGCGCGTATTGCAGTTGCTCGTAATGCAAATATGTAGTTAGCTAGTAACATGAGTCTCAAGTCCCTCCTTGTGTTACCATTGCTTCTAGTCACGCTGCAGGCGGCCTCAGAGGATGACCTCACGTTTACTCCGAACGGTAGCACTGAGTATAGTGTGTCAGACTGCGATCCATCCGCCAGTGGTATTTTAGACATCCCCAATACCTATAATGGCAAACCTGTGACCTCGGTTGGACAATACGCATTCCAAGGTTGCTCAAGCCTAACCAGTATTAGCATTCCCAACAGCGTAGCCTCGATTGGCGATTATGCCTTCTATGCCTGTACAAGCCTTAGCAATATTACCATCCCCGGCAGCGTGACCTCGATTGGAACTGGTGCATTCTATAATTGCTCTGGTCTGACCAGTATTGCAATTCCCAACAGCATAAACTTGATTGGAGAGCAGGCATTCTATGCCTGCTCTGGCCTGACCAGCATTGCGATACCTGGCAGCGTTAGCTCGATTGGAAGTAATGCATTCTATAACTGCTCTGGCCTGACCAATATTACAATTCCCAATAGCGTGAACTCGATTGGAATTAGTGCCTTCCAAGGCTGCTCTAGTCTAACAAGCATTGCGATACCTGGCAGCGTGACCTCGATAGAAGATTACCTATTCTATAACTGCTCTGGCCTGACCAGTATTACAATTCCCAATAGCGTAAACTCGATTGAAGATTATGCATTCCAAAATTGCTCTAGTCTAATAAGCATTACCATTCCCAATAGCGTGAACTCGATTGGAATTAGTGCCTTCCAAGGCTGCTCAAACCTAAGTAGCATTACAATTCCCAGCAACGTGACCACGATAGGAAGTAGTGTATTCCGAAGCTGCACAAGCCTAAGCAGCATTAACATTCCTAGCAGCGTCGTCTCAATCGAAAATAACCTATTCCGAAACTGCACTAATCTAACAAGCATTACACTCTCCGAAGGCGTGAACTCGGTTGGAAATTATGCTTTCGGCGACTGCACTGCTTTGACCAGTGTAACGATTCCCAGCAGCGTGAGCTCGATTGGACGTAGTGTATTCCAAAACTGCACAAGCCTAAGCAGCATTAGCATCCCAGAAGGCGTGAACTCGATTGGAGATTATGCTTTCGGCGACTGCACTGCTTTGACTAATATTACAATTCCCGATAGCGTGAGCTCGATTGGACAATACGCATTCCAAAGTTGCTCTAGCCTGACCAGCATTACGATTTCCAACAGCATGAGCTCGATCGGTAATGGTTCATTTTATGACTGCACAAGCCTAAGCAGCATTACCATCCCCAATAGCGTGACCTCGATTGAAAGTAGTGCATTCCAAAACTGTTCTGGCCTGACCAGCATTACCATCCCTGGCAGCGTGATCTCGATTGGGATACAAGCATTCAGAAGCTGCTCTGGCCTGACCAGTATTACCATCCCTAACAGCGTGACCTCGATTGGAAGTAGTGCATTCCAAAACTGCTCTGGTCTGACCAGTATTATTATCCCCAACAGTGTGAGCTCGATCGAAAATAACGTATTCAGAAGCTGTAATAATCTAAGCAGTATTAACATCCCCGGAAGCGTAACCTCGATTGGGAATGGTGCATTCTATGCTTGTACCAGCCTTAACAATATTACGATTCCCAGCAGCGTGAGCTCGATAGGAAATAGTGCATTCCAAAACTGCTCTGGCCTGACCAGCATTACCATCCCTGGCAGCGTGAGCTCGATTGGAAGTAGTGCGTTCCGAAACTGCTCTGGTCTGACCAGTATTACCATCCCCAACAGCGTAACCTCGATTGGAAGTAGTGTATTCTATGACTGCACAAGCCTTGCTAGCGCTCAATTTGACGGGAATGCGCCCAGCATCGGATCACAAGTTTTTGAGAATACACAAGTTTCTTACACTGTTGTAGGCGTGACAAATGCTGCATCTTACGGAGGCGACGGCGCCACCTATGCAGACCTCGTTGTGGTAGATTATTCAAAGATTGCAACGAGCCAATACCTATACACTCAATCGGAATACGATGCTAAATTGTTTATAGAAGAGGTGCAGGACCTAAGAGCTGGCTCTACTATGATTGAAATAGAAAATGGACAAGCCGGCCTATCTCTGGAAGTAGAGGAAAGCAGCGACTTAGCAATCTGGGCCACTGGATCAGTATCGACTATTCAGATACCTTTAGATGCTGAAGCGGGTAAGAAATTCTTCCGTTTTAAGATGACGGATTAATTTTTTGGAGGACTATAGACCTGCTTAAGCTTAGCATCACATTTCAGAAAATCTAGATTTCCTTTATGCGTAAATTTAAGGCTATCATCTATGTACTTCTCGGTGGCATGATCGCTTGGGGCTATTGGCAGCGCGGCGACGCGGGGTGGGCTATTTTTATAAGCTTATTCACCCTCGTGATTATGGCACTCACACTTTCCTCGATTGGTCGTCTCAAAATCAGCTGGGATGAGAACGGGATTACCCTAGCCGCCTTTCCGAAAAAGCCACGACTACTCCTCTGGCAAGATTTAGAAAAATTATCGCTCGATCATCTGGGCTACCATGTGCGAGCGAGGAATGGGCAGTTTAAGATCCGTAAAAACGTGATGCCGGATGAGCTCCTGCAAAGAATCAAGGAAAACATTCGTATCAACGCTGAGGCACATAAGTAGATACTAATCTTTAGCGCGCTATGGCACGAGGAAAGCTCCAGTTTTCCATAAAGCAGGTGACTGTTAATCCTCAGCGAAAGCGATTCGCTTGACCACCTCGGCCGCCAAAAAAAACCCAACGGTACCGGTCAGGTAGGTCGCCGAACCGAACCCAGTCTCGCAATTTAGTCGATAATCTTCGTCTGCCTCGCGCTCGCAGCTAACGGAGCCGTCAGGCATCGGGAAGACGGGCAACTCGTCTGAGTAAACGCAGTCAACCTTGAACTTCTGCCGCTTAAATCTGGGGAAGCCATAATTCTGCCGCAGACGCTTGCGCACCTGCAGGAGTAGCGGGTCATTGATCGTTCGCGCGAGGTCGCAGATTTTCACCCGACTCGGATCAATACAGCCCCCCGCACCGCCGCAGGTAATAATATTTAGCCCCCGTTTGCGTGCCTCGGCAATCAGGTAACACTTCAGCCGCGTCGCATCGATTGCATCAATGATGTAATCATAGCTCGGCTCCAGTAGACGATCGGCCGTAGCCCCGGTGAAAAAAACCTCCTCAGCGGTCACTACGCATTCCGGCGCAATCTGTTCGACTCGCTCGGCCAGCACGGCCGCCTTCGAGCGGCCAACATTGCCATCGAGCGCATGTATCTGCCGGTTGACGTTACTCAGGCAGACTTCATCCATGTCGACCAACGTGAGCGCGCCAATCCCCGAGCGCGCAAGTGCTTCGGCCGCCCATGAACCCACGCCGCCAAGCCCAATAACGCAAATATGTCCCTCCCGAATCCGCGCCAGACCAGCCGTGCCATAAAGGCGCCCAATCGCTCCAAATCGTGTTTCGTAATCAGACATTTTCGACAATCATAAGTCAGGAGACAGAAATCCGAACCGTCCACATAGAAAACACTTCACTCCTAACGTCTCACCGCTCACTATAATAAGATGGCTACACTCCTAGAAATCGTCGCTTATTGCGACCAACGCATCCGCCGGACAGAAATCAAGGACTTCGACGGCGCCCACAACGGCCTGCAAATCGAAAATAACGGTAGCGTTCAAAAGATTGGTGCCACTGTCGATGCGGGCCAACTCCCTTTCGAAGAAGCCATCGCTGAGGGCGTCGATTTTCTCATCTGCCACCACGGCCTTTTTTGGACCCCACCTACCCCGCTCACCGGGGCGAACGCCCTCAAGGTAAGAACTGCCTTCGACGGCAACCTCGCTATTTACGGGGCACACCTCCCGCTCGACTGCCACCCAGAGATCGGCAACAATGCACTCCTCGCCAAAGAACTCGGCCTCAAAACGGTCGATACTTTCCTTAGCTACGAGGGCAACGACATGGCTACAGTCGCACTCGGCCCCACGGGCGGTCGCAACGAAATTTCAGAAAAGTTACGCGTTCTGTTCCCGGACACCTATCAAGCGATCGAATACGGGAGTGCAAAGCCCGAGCGTATTGGCATACTTACGGGCAGCGGCCAGAGCGCCGTGCCTCATCTACTTGCCAACGGCATCGATACACTCATCACGGGTGAGCTACGCCAACATCATTTCAACATGGCGCAAGAGCTCGGGCTTAACCTTTACCCTTGCGGCCATTATGCGACCGAAGTCTTCGGGGTCAAAGCTCTCGCCGCAGAGGTCGCCCGCAAGTTCCATCTCGAGTGGCAATTCATAGAACAGCCCTGCCCGCTCTGATCCGATAAAATAGTTAAGATCCTGCGCTCTAGGTTTGCCATCCATTCACAACGAAACTATGTATTTAAAAGTAGATGAAAAAAACGGCTAAAATCGAGCCAGACGGCAACTCATTGCTGTTGCGCGCCTCCGCTAAGCGGCTTTTCGAGAGCTTAATGGAGCAGACAGCCGACCGCATTTATATTAAAGACAAAAAAAGCCGTTTCATTGCCGCCAGTCAGGCTCTTGCGCAGATGCATGGTTTTGAGAACCGTCATGATATCGAGGGTAAGACCGACTTTGATCTCTTCACTGATGAGCATGCCCAACAAGCCTTCAACGATGAGCAAGAGATCCTCCAGACGGAAACTGCGTTGCTGAATAAGGTCGAAAAAGAGACTTGGGCTGACGGCACTATCACTTGGGTCTCTTCAAATAAAGCGCCACTCTACCTGAGTTCAGGTAAACTCGCTGGTATCATAGGTATTTCAAGAGACATCACCGCCGAAAAGATTGCTCAAGAAAAACTAGCCGAAAGCGAGCATCGCCTACGCGATCAGAACGCAATCATGCGCTCCGATTATGAAAGTGCCGAGAAGGTTCAAAGCTTGATGATCCCTGGTCGCGTGCCACAGATCAAAAACGTCGACATCGCCCACCTTTGGAAACCGATGACGATGGTCGGAGGCGACATCATTAATTTCCCCCGAAACCCTGACAACCGCCTGCTCTTCTTCATGGGCGATGTCTGTGGACATGGTGTCACGGCAGCCTTCTACACTGTCTTGATTAAATACCTAAGCGCACACAGCGCAGAGGTGTATAATGATAACCCACGCGACTTCCTTAACTTCATCAACGAGGGTATCACCGAACGGATCAATAGCGGTTTTGTCACAGGTCTAGCCGGACACTTTGGCACCCGTCAGAAAAATGGTGATCGTAAGCTCATCCTCTCACACGCAGGACATAGGCAAGTGCTTGTTTACCGTAAAAAGGAAAATGCCGTCGAACTCGTCGAACTGCCTAACGGTACCGTCATGGGCCTTCCTGGGACAACCGCTTCACGCGCCAAAGCAATCGACCTCCAGATAGGCGACCGCTTCTATGCATTCACCGATGGTATCGTCGAAGCCTCCAACCCAAAAGGCGAAGAGTTTGGCACCAAGCGCGTGATGGACACCTTTAAAAGCCTTTCATCTAAGCCAGTCCAAAAAACCGTCGAAGCGCTTTATACCAAAGTCGCTAAATTCACTCAAGTGCCTGATCAGCAGGACGACATTAGCATCATCGGGTTTGAGTTGAACTAAATTGAAGGGATCCACATTAAACACTTTGTCAGCGCTCAGTCTTCACCCTTTGCGGTTACATCGCCTCGGTCCTCAGAGTCGGGAGCTTTTTGAAGCACACTGATCGACCACGCTCAAAATATAGGCGGCCGCCGTTTCTGCGCGAAGCACATTCGCTCCAAGGCGCACCGACTGAAAACCCGCCGCGGCTAGGCTTGCATATTCGTCTGCTGTAAAATCACCCTCTGGACCTACTGCCACAATGACTTCGTCGAATTCGCCAGCGGTCTTCAAAACTTCAAATAGTGGACGACTACCCTCCTCTAAACTAGCCACGATATTAAGTTTAGCCGCTCCGGCTTTGGTGACCGAGGATACTCGTTCCTCCGAATTTACCCACTCTGCCAAGGAAGACGGCGCAGCCAATTCCGGGAGATAGGCCAAGCCACATTGCTTACAAGACTCAATCATGGTAAGTAGCCACTTCTCAGTTTTGGAGATCAAGCGCTCGCCCTTCATTTGTACCTCCCCCTGATCAGTAAATATAGGCTGCACGCAAGTCGCTCCAATCTCGGTCGCGATCCGTAAAATGAGATCCATTGCCTTACCTTTAGGGATTGATTGAATTAAAGTCACCCGAGGCTTGGGTGCCTGAGCCTTTTCAATGGAATCCACCTCCACTCTTACGGCTTTAGCATCTACTGTCGCAATACGACCAAGGTATCGAGTGCCCTTCCCGTCCAATACCTCCACCGTCTCCCCAGACTTCGCGCGTAACACCCGCACCAAGTGATGGCTCTCCCGCGCATCCAAAGTCAGTGATCTCGTCTCAACGGAAGCTTCAGCAAACAAAAAAGATCTATAACGTGCCATAAAGAGAAGTGAATAGTGAGGATTGAGTTGTGAAAAGGTGAAAACGCGCTCGCTTCAATATACAAAACATTTCACCACTCACTCTTCACCAGTCACCATTCTATGCTACATCCATTCCTTCAAAACGACTTCCACATAAAATGGGCGACACTCACGCCCGAGCACATCGAGACTGACATCGGTAAAGCACTCGATCAGGCTCGGAGTGCCGTCGATACCGTCGCCGCGCAACAACCGCCGCTTACTTATACAAACACCATTGCTGCATTAGACGAGGGACTTGAAACCCTAAACCGCGCTTGGGGTCTTGTCAGCCACCTCGACTCTGTCAACAACAGCCCAGAACTACGCGCAGCACACAACGCCATGCTGCCTAAAGTTAGCGAATTTTTCGCTAGCATCCCACTAAACGAATCCCTGTGGAAGACGCTCAGGGCCTACAGTGTCGAGAGTAGAGACGAAGACCTCTCCCCCACCAAACGACGCTACATTGAAGAAACTCTCGCCGATTTCCGTGAAGCTGGAGCCGACCTCCCGCCTGAACAAAAGAAACGCGCTGGCGAAATCCAAAGCCAACTTGCCGAGCTCACCCAGAAATATTCCGAGAACTGCCTCGATAGCACGAACGCATGGGAGAAAATAGTCACCGATGAGAAACAGCTTTCTGGCTTGCCAAAATCAGCGCTCAACGCCGCCCGCCAAAGCGCGGAGCAAAAGGACACAGAAGGTTGGCGTTTCACCCTGCAGGCCCCCAGTTACATACCCGTCATGACCTACGCCGATAGCGATGCGCTCCGTAAGGAAGTATGGTCTGCCTATGCCGCAATCGGGCGCAGCGGCGAGTACGACAACCGCCAGCTCGTCCTCCAAATCCTCAAGCTACGCCACGAATTCGCCCAGCTCATCGGACAGGAAAACTTCGCCAACCATGTCACCGAACGCCGCATGGCCGCCTCCGGCCAGGCCGCACTCGACTTCAGTGATGAAATTTTCCAGAAAGTGCGTGCCCAATTTGAAAAGGAAGCCGAGCAGCTTCGCTGCTACAAAGCTACTGAAGAAGACTTACCCATCGACCATCCCCCGCTCTTGGAGCCATGGGAAGTCGGCTACTGGGCAGAGAAGCAACGTAAGGCAAATTACGCCTTCGACGAGGAAGCCCTTCGCCCCTACTTCCCAATCGGCCGTGTCATCAGCGGCATGTATGAGATCGCTCAACAAATCTTCGGATTGCGTATCGAGGAACGTGATACGTCGAGGGGCTGGCACGAAGAGGTCAAATTCTACGACCTATTCGACTCCGAAACCAATGAGCACCTAGGCTCTTTTTACGCCGATTGGCACCCACGCGAGTCGAAACGCGGTGGTGCATGGATGAACTACTTCATCACTGGCAACCGCGACCTCTCCGTCGGCGAGCGTAGTCCTCACCTGGGCCTGATCTGCGGCAACCTGACGCCAGCGGTCGGTAACCAGCCCGCGCTGCTTACTCACCGTGAGGTCGAAACCATTTTCCACGAATTTGGGCACCTACTCCACCACCTCTGCGGCGATGTTGAAGTTAAGTCACTCAATGGTGTCAACGTCCCCTGGGACTTTGTTGAGCTTCCTTCTCAGATCATGGAAAACTGGTGCTGGGAACGCGAAAGCCTCGACCGTATCGCCCGCCACCACGAAACGGGTGAGACGATTCCACAAGAGCTCTTCGATAAGCTGATCGCCGCTCGCAACTACATGAAGGCTAGCGCCAACGTCCGCCAACTCGCCTTCGGAAAAATGGACCTAGAGCTGCATATCCATTGGCCGGACTCCGCCGAAGAAGATCTCGACTCCTTTGTTGATAACGTGCTTCAAGACTACAACGCCAAATACAAGACCCAAGCTAAGAGCAATGTCTTCAACTTCAGCCACCTTTTCAGTAGCCCGACAGGCTACGCCGCCGGCTACTACAGCTACAAATGGGCGGAAGTCCTCGACGCTGACGCCTTTACGCGCTTCCAAGAAGAAGGTATCCTCAACGCCGAGACTGGCCGCGACTTCCGCTCAAAGATCCTTGCCAAGGGCAACTCCGAAGACCCCGCCAAGCTCTACAAGAGCTTCATGAATCGGCCCCCCGATCCCGACGCTCTCCTACGCAGAGACGGCTTGATCCCATAGCCGCTCTTTACCTTGCAATTCTCACTAAACGAACTTGGGCTAAGAGGATGCAACTACTGACAGCCCATCTTACTCGATTCCTCTGTTTACTCGGCATTTGCCTATCCGCCCAGGCCAAGGTCTCTCTGCCTAATATTTTTGGGGACTACATGGTGCTTCAGCGTGAGCAAGCCAACCCCGTATGGGGAAAAGCCACGCCTGGCGAAAAAATAAGCGTCTTGATTGGTGGACAATTCCACACGACTACCACTGCCATAGATGGCTCCTGGCGAGTTACGCTCGAACCACTGGAAGTCGGCGGCCCTTATGAGCTAGAAATCCGAGGGAACAACACCCTCACCTTTAGCGATATTCTAGTCGGTGAAGTATGGGTATGCTCCGGTCAATCCAACATGCAGTGGCCGGTTAGAGCTTCTGCAGACGTAGAATTGCAAGTCGCATCTGCAAATTATCCCGAAATCCGACTCCTCTCGGTGCCACAAATTGCATCGCAAGAACCGAGAGATAATTTTAATGGCTCATGGCAGATCTGTAAGCCTTCGACCGTTGCTGATTTTTCGGCCGTCGGCTACTCATTTGGAAGACGGCTACACAACACGCTCGGAGTGCCCATTGGACTCATCGATAACGCATGGGGTGGCTCCGCGGTTGAAGCGTGGATTCCTCGGGACACACTCGAAAGTGCGGGCCAGTATGATGAGCTACTTTCGTCTTGGGACGAAAAAGCAGCTGCCATGACAGACCAAATTTTCGCTGCCAAGGTAGCGACCTACAAAAAATGGGTTGCTGACGGAGAGCAAGGAGCGAAGCGTCGTGCACCAAGGGACAGCCGAACGAGCCAACACCGCCCAGCCAATCTCTTTAATGGGGTTCTCTACCCCATCATTGGTTACGGCATCCGTGGCGCTGTTTGGTATCAGGGAGAGAGTAACGCTGGGCGCGCCTATCAATACCGCAGTCTCTTCCCCTTAATGATCAAGACATGGCGGCAACATTGGCAGCAAGGTGATTTCCCCTTTTATTGGGTGCAATTGGCTGACTTTAAGCAAGAAGCCCCCGAACCCCGCGATAGCGCTTGGGCCGAGCTACGTGAGGCGCAATCGATGGCGCTGAGTCTACCCAATACCGGGCAGGCCGTCATCATCGATGCAGGCGAAGGCCGTGATATCCATCCCCGCGACAAAGAAACAGTCGCTAACCGTCTCGCACGAATCGCCCTAGCTCGCGATTACGGTGTCGAAATGGCATGGCAGAGCCCTAGCTACGACTCGATGCGTATCGATGGGAATGCTATAAGCATTCAACTCAAGCATGTTAGTGAGGGTGGGCTGCATACTTTTGATGTCTACGAAGTAATGGGATTTGAGATCGCTGGCGAAGACCAAAAATTTGTTTGGGCAGAAGCAAAGCTCGAAGGGAAAAATAAAGTAGCCGTGTCCAGCCCCCAGGTGCCGAAGCCAGTCGCCGTTCGCTACGCATGGGGTGACAATCCTGTCGTCAACTTACAAGATCGCAACGGCCTGCCTGTCACCCCATTCCGTACTGACGACTGGCCAGGAGTTACCGCCAACAATGTAAAGTAGCCATACTTTATGCGCAACGACTGCAGCTTTTCAGATTGCCAAAAATATCGCTATTCACTCCTTCATCGATGGGATGAGCTCTTTGAACGTCGGCGGGCCATCTTTGTCTGTCTGAACCCGTCCACCGCAGATGAAAATCAACTGGACCCGACACTGAGGCGAATCAAGGCTTTCAGTAAGCGCCTGGGAGCGAGCGAGTTTCTAATGCTCAATATTTTCGCCTACCGAGCAACTGACCCGAAAGAGATGATGGCGGTCAAAGACCCCATCGGCCCAGAAAATGACGCTCGCATACAAGCCGCCCTATCAGAGGCCTATGAGCTCAACGAGGGGCAGCTAGATGTGATTGGTGGTTGGGGTAACCACGGCCTCCACATGAAGCGACAAGATGCTTTCTTAGAGCTACTCGCGCCCTATCGCAAGTGGCCGAAACTCAGGATTGCCTGCCTCGGGAAGAACGCCAACCAAACGCCTAAGCATCCGCTTTATATTGCTGCCAACCGAGACTTCGAAACGCTTTAGGCACCCAATGGCTTCATGCGACAACAAAGCTGATTGAATCCCCCGCTCCAGGTGTTGCCTCAGTCTATAACATCCAGTGTTCGTTTGTTTTATTCAAGCGCGGCTTCGTTCCCTAGTAGGACGGGAGCTATGGCGGCGGTCCAGCGGTCATAGCCAGCTGAATTCAAATGGAGTTTGTCTTCCATGAATAATTCGGACCGGGGATGACCATTGGCGTCCAAAAGTAAGGGCCATACATCAATGTAAGTGAATCCAAGGTTGGCGCGGCAATAGTCGTGGATCATGGCATTGCTGCGTTGCATTTGTTCCGCTATCGCCCAACGAGCAATGCTTGGCTTGGCTCCTATAATGTAGAGTCGAAGATCCGGGAGTTGTTCTCGGCATTGTTCTGCCAAAAATTTGAAGTCTTGGAAGATCCGCTCGGGGGTTTTCCCGTAATTGGCGTCATTATCGCCTTCATATAATAAGAGCGCTCGGGGCTGGTATTTGAAGACTAAGGCTTCGAGGTGATAGATCAGGTCAGTATAATGGCTACCTCCAAAGCCACGCGGCAAAAGGGTGAGTCCAGGCAAGTCATCTTTGATCCGCGGGTCCCACATTCGCATAGAACTACTTCCAGTACAGACAATCGCTCCCTTAGGAGGCGGGTTGGCGGCGTCAGCAACCTGGAATTCCGCTATGGCAGAAGCAAAGCGTGCAGGTTCGGGCTCATAGGCCTGGGGATAGTCTGCTCGGTCGTAAACAGACAAACTATTTGATGCCAACAATAGAGCAACGAAGGGTAAGCGTTTGTAATTCATAAATTAGGCAAGTGACCGATTTGTTTAAATAATGCCCTTCGCCCAATCAAGTCTCGCACTAGGTTCAAAACAAACTATCGCGATGGATTATAGCTTTCAGCATTTGTAAACCCAGTAGGTGTTTGCAAACGCTCTGGAAGCTCCTAATTGTGGGTTGAAATGAAAAGTGACCCATCTTCTCAGTGCCCCTTCCATGGCGGCAAAACAAACGCTTCGCCGCCTCTCGAGGGCCATAATTTACGATGGGATCTTGCGGAGCATGCTGAGCTCCTCAGCCCGAATCCCAACGAAGAAATCAGCAGCATTGACAAAAGCGCAAAGGAAGCGTGGCGAAATTCAGTTCGCTGCATCGGAAGACGACTATGGGCGGGGCTGAATGTAATCGATGCTCGCTCCTTAATTGACCCGGACGAAATATTTGAAGCTCTCATGGCTCATTTAAGCAAAGCGACAAACGGGGGGAAAATTATTCCCGTGATGACTGTCTTTCAAGAATGGCATCCTGATCTACCTGAAATCCGAATTTGGAACCACCAAGTACTCCGCTACGCGGGCTACAAGGCACCCGATCAAAAAGTCCTCGGGGATCCGATGAACGTGGAAATTACAAACTTGGCGATCTCTCTAGGTTGGTGCCCTCCCGCCGAGCGAAGTCGTTTTGATCTCTTGCCCATCATCATTCAGGTAGGGGAAAAATTACGCTACTATGAACTCCCAAAGCATGAAGTACTAGAGGTGCAGATCAGGCATTCAAAATACCCCTTCTTAGAACAAATGGACTTGCGATGGTATGCCGTCCCCATCGTCTCTGATATGATTTTTGCGACCGGCTCATCGCTTCACCCTTGTGCGCCTTTTAGTGGCCATTATCTTGGGACAGAGATAGGAGCACGAAATTTGGCAGACTCTAATCGATATAATTTACTACCTGAAATCGCAACTAAGCTCGACCTCGATATGACCACGCCGCGCAGTCTATGGAAAGACCACGCACTCGTCGCTCTGAATGAGGCTGTCTTATCGTCTTTCGACAAGGAGGGCGTTCGAATCGCGGATCACCATGGGGTTTCTGACGAATTCTTAAAGTTCTGTAAGCAGGAAGCGAAAGCGGGACGCGAGGCGGCCGCAGAGTGGAGTTGGATCGTTCCGCCGATCTCAGGGTCTGCGACCTCAGTCTTTCATCGAAATTATAAACAAGAGGCTGTCTACCCGAACTTCCTCCTCCAAGTGCCTGCATGGAAGACCGAGCGAGGTAAACAAATTCTTAACGCAAAGGACCCCTACCCTTTATGAAGTCTTTTTGACTCGTGTTAATTCGCCATCGATGGCTTTTATAATGAAATTGCGATACACTTCCATTGGGGCCCGAATT
>JAKVCM010000075.1 GCA_022448605.1 Puniceicoccaceae bacterium
CGTGACGGAGGAAGTCACTGGTGTAGATTTGGTCAAAGAGCAACTGCTTATTGCCAGTGGCCGGAGACTCAGCTACCAGCAAAAGGACATCAAAATTTCGATGCACTGTATCGAGTGCCGCGTCTGCGCTGAAGATCCCTCGCGCAACTTTGCTCCCTGCCCTGGCGAAATCAACCTCTACTATTCTCCGGGTGGTCACGGCGTGCGCATCGATTCGCATTGCTACAGCGGCTACACCATACCGCCTCACTATGATAGCATGATTGCCAAAGTAATGACATATGGCCGTACCCGCGAACTCGCACTCGACCGGATGGATCGCGCTTTAGGTGAGTATTTGATCCGAGGCATCAAGACCAACATCCCCTTTTCGCGCGCTATCATTCGTGATCCACACTTTAGGGAGGGTAAATACACGACAAAGTTCATTGAAGAATTCTTAGAACGTGTGCCGAAGGACATTTACACTTAAAAGTTGAACCATACAATACACATATTATGAGCAAGGAAACGGACAACCAAAACGAATCAATCATCCCGAATGTCTCGGAGGCTTCCAACACCCTCGGTGACATCCGCATTAACCATAGCGTGGTCGCCAGTATAGTTCGCCTCGCTGCCCTCGAAGTCAGCGGCGTAGCTGCAGTAGGCGGTGGCTTCGTCGACGGCATCGCTGAGATTTTCTCCAAAAAAGGTGACGAGCGCGGCGTCCGCGTCGAAGAAGACGAGGTCGACGACTATCGCATCGAGATCCGCGTCATCCTGCGATTCGGTTGCGAACTCGCGGCCGTCGCCACAGAGATCCAAGAACGCATCGCCGATCAAGTCGAGCAGATGACCAGTAAGAGCGTTGCCCGTGTGAACGTCATCATAGATGGCGTGCGCACCGACGATGAAAAGGGCGAAGAAGATGAATGGGGCGACGAGCCACACATCGACTAATCGCCTCTAATTAATTTCATCATGAATACAGTCATGGACTTTAGTGAATTGACCAACGCCCTGCAGCACCTCACTATGCCTGAGTTTCTCTACGTGGGCGGAGCGATCTTGATACTCGCCATCATCCTAGTCTTGCTAACACGCCGGCAACCTAAGAACATCGTCGCCTACACAACCGATGATGGCAGCGTAATGGTCAGTCGTCATGCGATCATCGAGTTGGTGCAAACCTCTTGCGAGCAAATAGAGGATGTCTCTAAGCCGCTAGTTAAAATCAAGGTCAAGGACCAGATCACCCATTTCGAAGTGCGTATTGTGCTACTCAGTGGCGGTCGACTACGGGAAGTCGAGCAGACCTTACAAACCCACCTACGCGAAGCTTTAACCGAGAATCTAGGTATTGAATCTCTTGGGCGTATCAACATTGTGGCGACTGGCTTTAAGAGCGGACGCATCGATTCAAATATCCATTCGAAGTCGAATTCACTCTTTGCTGGAATGAATGAGGCTAACGATGAGTTAAACGCTCTAAATTTAGATTCTGCGGCTGAAGATCAGTCGAAAAGTAGTTCTTAGTGCTTGGGATTATTTTAATGACCATCGGGTATACCGAGCTACAATTAACCTAGCCTAAGAATGCTTCGTATTTTCGTAAGTTGCACCCTACTTGCCTTGAGCGCCTGCAATATGCAAGATTCACCTGGGCTTGAAGCATTTGCTGACGCTTTCAGCGAGGCCAATCAAGCAACCGGGGTTGAAGCAATGCTTGCTATATACGCACTAGAGGGCACGACCGAAAATACGAAAAATTTACTCAAAAATGCAATCCTCTATGAACTGGGTCTGCCTATTCAGAGCATAAACTTCGAACCACTAACTGGCCTGCCCGAGGAGTCTATTGAGTATACACATCAAGATGTCGACTACGTAGCTACATTAGAACCAAGCATGCGCATGCGGGTCAGCTATGCAACGGAAGACCGCTTCGAAAGCCTCTACAGCATCGCCCAAAACAATGCTGGAGAATGGCGAATAGTCAGCACACGACCAAAGTAAGAACTCAATAAAGCGTCCAGCAAGGGGCCTCGCCAACTTTTCACAAAGCTGCCAAAACCGCATTTAAAGTCGCGCTCGGACGCATCGCCTCCTGTGCTTTTTCAATCTTGGGGCGGTAGTAACCGCCAATATCCATGGCCACGCCTTGAGCAGTGTTGAGCTCGTCGATGATCTTGGATTCATTAGCACTGAGTGCTGCCGCCAGTGGCGCGAAACGCATCTTCAGCTCAGCATCCTGATCCTGAGTCGCCAGGGCTTCCGCCCAATAAAGAGCGAGGTAGAAATGGCTGCCACGGTTATCGAGCTCATTGACCTTACGTGAAGGCGACTTGTTCTCAGTCAAGAACTTCGCGTTCGCGACACCCAGTGTATCTGCGAGGACTTGTGCTTTGTCATTACGGAAGACTGACGAAAGGTGCTCTAATGAAACACCCAGCGCGAGGAACTCGCCAAGCGAATCCCAGCGCAAGTGGTTTTCTTTCTCAAACTGTTGCACGTGCTTGGGTGCAGAACCGCCTGCACCCGTCTCAAAGAGACCACCCCCATTCATCAATGGCACGATCGAAAGCATCTTAGCGCTCGTGCCGAGTTCGAGGATCGGGAAGAGATCGGTCAAATAGTCGCGAAGAACATTACCAGTGACAGAAATCGTGTCTTTACCAGCCTTCGCTCGCTCAAGCGTGATCTTAGTCGCTTCAACAGGCGATAAGATACGAATATCGAGACCATCGGTCGCGTGATCTTTGAGGTAAGTGTTCACCTTATCGATCAGTTGGGCATCGTGTGCACGTGCCGTATCCAGCCAAAAAATTGCGGGCGAACCTGTGGCACGGGCGCGATTAACAGCGAGTTTGACCCAGTCACGGATCGGCGCGTCCTTCACTTGGCAGGCGCGCCAGATATCACCCTTCTCTACGCAGTGCTCCAGCAGCAAAATGCCATTCTCATCCACCACACGGACCTTGCCTGCAGCGGGAATTTCAAAAGTCTTATCATGCGATCCGTATTCTTCGGCTTTCTGCGCCATGAGGCCAACATTGGATACTGTCCCCATAGTCGTAGGATCGAAAGCACCGTTCATTTTGCAAAAATCGACAGTCTCTGCATACACGCCCGCATAACAACGATCAGGGATGACGAAGTTCGTATCTTGTTGTTCACCGGCCTTGTTCCACATTTGACCTGAACTGCGAATTGCAGCAGGCATTGATGCATCGATGATCACATCGCTAGGAACGTGTAGATTGGTGATACCCTTGTCGGAATCAACCATCGCGATGTCGGGACTACTGTCGTAAACCGCTTCAAGATCTGCTTCGATCGCAGCTTTTTGATCGGCAGGTAGACTTTTAATTTTAGCATGGAGATCGCCAAGGCCATTTTTCACATCCACACCAAGATCAGCGATAGTGGTTGCGTACTTTTCAAAAACATCTTGATAGAACACTTCGACTGCATGACCAAAAATGATCGGGTCGGAGACCTTCATCATCGTTGCTTTCATGTGGAGGGAAAAAAGAAGGCCTTCTTTTTTAGCAAGTTCGATCTGTTGGGCAAGGAAAGTGCGCAGTGCCTGAACACCCATGAAAGTGCCGTCAAGCACCTCGCCATCTTCAAGTGCAAGGCCTTCTTTGAGGGTCGTCACAGAACCGTCTATGGCGACGAGTTCGATTCTCACAGTTGTAGCAGCAGGGATCATAACTGACTTTTCGTTGCCAAAGAAATCTAAATCAGCCATGCTTGATACCGTAGATTTGGAATCCGCGCTCCATGGACCCATACGATGAGGGTTGTTCTTAGCATATTGTTTGACCGCAAGCGCAGCGCGGCGGTCGGAGTTGCCCTCACGAAGCACGGGATTGACGGCGCTGCCTTTAACTCGGTCGTAAGCCGCTTTGATCGATTCCTCTTCTTTTGTCTTTGGACTGTCAGGGTAATCCGGTAGGGCGAAGCCATTGGCCTGAAGCTCTTTAATGCAGGCGATCAATTGGGGCATTGAAGCCGAGATGTTAGGTAGCTTGATAATGTTAGCCTCTGCTGTCTTAGCAAGGTCACCAAGTTCGGCGAGATGATCCGCTGTCTTTTGATCCGCTGGTAAAAATTCTGAGAGATTTGCAAGGATACGACCCGCGAGTGAGATATCGCGCGTCTCGACGGCGACGCCAGCAGCAGCGGTATAGCTCTCAATGATCGGCAATAGCGAATGCGTGGCGAGTGCTGGAGCCTCGTCAGTGATTGTATAAATAATTTTTGCTTTGTCGCTCATGCGAAATAATGGCCAGTAACTTATAAATGTTTGTTGAATGCGAGTGCTTAAAGATTCGCGCAAAATTTCTCAAGGCGCCCAAGCCCTTTTTCAATAACGTCGTCGGACGTGGCATAGCTGAGGCGAATGTAGCCGGGAGCACCAAAGCCCTCACCGGGAACGACGGCGACTTTTTCTTCTTCAAGAATACGCGCGGCAAAATCTGCCGCACTAAGTCCGAGTTTTACGATATTAGGGAAGAGATAAAAGGCCCCTTGAGCACGCGCGCAGTCTATCCCATCGATGCCTAGTAGCCCTTCAAGGAGGGTGTTGCGGCGGCGATCGAAGACCTCCAGCATATCGTTCAGGGCAGCCATCGACTGATCCCAGTTTTGCATGGCAGCGAGGGCTCCATATTGTGCGAAAGTGGTCGCATTTGAGCTGGTCTGGCTTTGCAAATTTGCGACGGCTTTAGCAACGGCAAGCGGTGCCATCAAAGTACCAAGGCGCCAGCCAGTCATAGAAAAAGTTTTACTAAAACCAGCCACGGTAATGACTGCATCGGCGGCCTCCTTGGAAAAGGATGCAGGGCTGACATGCTTGACGCCATCGTAGAGCAAATACTCGTAGATCTCGTCTGACATGATATAGACGCCCGCCTCGAGGGCGACTTCTGTTAGTGCTTTAAGCTCCTCCGCAGAGTAAATAGCACCAGTGGGATTAGAAGGGCTGTTAATGATGACCAAACGCGTCTTCGGCGTGATTGCTTCACGCAGTTGTTTGGAGGTGATCTTAAACCCATTTTCAAGCCCCGCGAACACAGTCTTCGGTATGCCGCCAGCCAGTTTGACCATTTCAGGGTAGCTCACCCAGTAGGGCGCAGGAATCACGACCTCGTCGCCAGGACTGATCACGGCCAAAATAGCCAAGTAGCAAGAATACTTGCCGCCCGGACTCACCACGCACTGTGCAGACGACGCACCATCGACACCTTGATTACGGTATTTATCGGCAATAGCCTCACGCAGTGCAGGGATACCAGGGGCAGGTGCATATTTGGTCTTTCCTTCCTCAATCGCCTGGATGCAAGCTTCCTTGATAAATTCAGGTGTATCGAAATCTGGTTCACCTGCACCGAAGCCGCAGACTTCCTCTCCGGCTGCCTTAAGCTCCTTAGCTTTGGCATCGACGGCGAGTGTGGGAGAAGGAGCGATGTTATTCGCCCAAGTGGAAAGTTTTGCTGGCTGTGTCATGAATAGATATAAAAAAAACGCTCCTGCAGCATCTGTCGTGGACAGAGCTGCAGGGGCGCAGAATCAAAACTTGTGCTTGGGCAAAAGCAAGCCTTGCCTAAGATTAGTAGAAAAAGTGATTTACTTCTTCGCTTTGCGCTTAGCTACTTTTTTCTTAACGGCCTTCTTCTTAGGTGCTTTTTTAGCGACCTTTTTCTTAACCGCCTTCTTTTTCACTGCTTTTTTCTTCACAGCTTTTTTAGCGACCTTTTTCTTAACCGCTTTCTTTTTCACTGCTTTTTTTACCGCCTTTTTTTCGGGCTTTTTCTTAACACCCTTCTTTTTCACCGCCTTTTTCTTCCCAGCGTTTTTAGCGACCTTTTTCTTAACCGCTTTCTTTTTCACTGCTTTTTTCTTCACAGCTTTTTTAGCGACCTTTTTCTTAACCGCTTTCTTTTTCACTGCTTTTTTTACCGCCTTTTTTACGGCCTTTTTCTTAACAGCCTTTTTCCCGGCTGGTGCTTTGCGAACTACCTTTTTCTTGGCAGCTACTTTTTTCTTTGTTGCTTTTTTCTTAGGCATAATGATTTCAGGGTTAAAGCCTGTGAGTTCGTCTGGTAGGGAATCTAACGCAGCTCTTAACAACTCACCCAAACTGACTTTCTGTTGTTTGCTCAACTTCACCAGTCGTTGACGGAGTTTATCAGACAAGCGAACAGAAATTTGGCGGTGCGATGTATTTGACAGCTTTAATTCGGAAGCATCTATTTTACTAACAGCATAACGAACAACTTCACTCATAGAGCGCGCACCTGTTTGACGTTGAATATCTTTCAACTTACCAAATAGGTCTTGTTGAAG
>JAKVCM010000076.1 GCA_022448605.1 Puniceicoccaceae bacterium
ACTAATTGGATTCTTTGCGCGGGGGTGTATCTGCACAAGACAGGGGATGTAGAGTTCTTGAACAAGCACCATGAGCTCTTGCTCCAGTGCTTGGAGAGCCTTTTGAATCGTGACCATCCAGATGCGAGCCAGCGGAATGGATTGATGAGTTTTGAAAGCTCGCGCACTGAAGGAGGCGGGGAGATTACCACGTATGATTCACTGGATCATTCGTTGGGGCAGGCTCGCGGCAATGTGTATTTGGCCGGTAAATGTTGGGCATCCTATTTGGCATTGGAACAGCTTTTGGGGCAATTGGATGAAGTCGAGGCTGCGGCCACTGCACGCGCTGGCGCGGTTCGTTGTGCCGATACGCTCGAGGCTGCTTACGATGAGTCCCTCGGCTTTATTCCAGCAGTTTTGGAGAACAATAACCAAAGTGCCATTATCCCTGCGGCGGAAGCGCTAGTCTATCCATGGCAAATGGGGCTAAAAGACGCAGTCGATGAGGAGGGTCCATTCGGTAGGTATATTCGGATGCTCAAGCGCCATTTGCAGAATATCCTTAATCCTGAGATGTGCTTATATGAGGATGGAGGATGGAAACTTTCCAGTAGTGCGGATAACTCATGGATGAGCAAAATCAGCATCAGCCAGTTTGTGGTTCATGAAATTTTAGGCATGTCTTATCAGGGTGAGGAGCGAGCGGATGCGGCACATGTATCTTGGCAGGTTAAGGGCTCGGAGTTTTATGCCTGTTCCGACCAGTTTGCCACTGCTAAGCCCATTGGTAGCCTCTACTATCCACGAATTGTCGCTAACATCTTATGGATGGATTCGAATGTTATGACGCACCGCGCCATGCCCAAGGAGAATCCATCCTCCCACTGCGCCCTCTAGTCTTTCCTCATCTAATACCCCATCATACCTATGTTATCTCCCCTAAAAAAACGTGACATTTTCAATTTTAGTCTTGGAGACCTGGGCATCAATCTGAATTTCCAACTGCTAAGTTTTTGGCTCATGTACTTTTATACCGATGTTTTTGGCATTAATGTGCTACACGTTGGGGGCATTCTATTAGTTTCAAGATTATGGGACGCAGTTAACGACCCAATGATGGGTATTATAGCAGATAGAACGCGCAATAAAATCGGCACCTATAAGCCATTTATTTATTGGGGTGCGATTCCACTGAACCTCATTCTTATCGCATGCTTTAGTATGCCAGAACTGAGCGATAGCATGAAAGTGGTTTACTGCTACTTTGCATATATTCTTCATGGTATGGTATTCACCGCAGTTGGAACTTCCTACAGCGCAATGGGGACTTTAGTGACGCAAGATCAGCAGGAGCGCGCAAAGATTTCTACCATGAGAATGTTTTTTGCCGTGGTCGTTGTTATCACAATAGTAGGCTCATACGTGAGACCGTTTGTGATGGGAGAGCCTATCGTTTTTGAGTTCATTGGTAAGCAATTGCTTACTTTGCAGGGTCCAAGCTTCAAAGATGAGGCCCAGGGATGGCTCTACACCTCTGTAATTTTCGGAGTCATCTCTACTATAATCCTTTTATATACCGCTCTCACTACAAAGGAAAGAGTTAGTGAACCCGTGAAAAGGTATAACCTAGAAGATATGAAAAATATCCTTTTTAAAAATGATGCATTGATGATTCTATCCTTATCGATGTTTTTGAATACAGCGATTTGGGTTATCCAAAACGCGGTATCTGGGTATTATTTCAAGTATGTAGTTGGTGCAGAATCTTTACTGACTGTATTTTTCCAGTGGATGCTGCCTGCGAATATAATCGGCGTCGTGCTAACGCCTATTTTAACCGCGAAGTTTGGTAAAAAGAACATCTTTATT
The DNA here is from genome assembly GCA_022448605.1 of Puniceicoccaceae bacterium. Lineage (GTDB taxonomy): Bacteria > Verrucomicrobiota > Verrucomicrobiia > Opitutales > Coraliomargaritaceae > Thalassobacterium. The sequence goes on from JAKVCM010000076.1 coordinate 1,852, forward strand.
TCAGGGAGCTTGATCGTGTTCTTTGCTAATGTTGGCAGACACTTTATCCCGATTCCAACGACTGAAGTGTATAATTTATTTATTGGACTTTCGATGGTCGGGTCTGCGTCGATGATGTTTTGCTCCATCTGCCAATGGGGGATGGTTCCTGATACAATAGAATACGGTCACTGGAAAACTGGTATAAGAACGGAAGGCCTTCCCTTAACATTTTTTACTTTCATGCAGAAGTCTGCGATGGCTTTTGGAGCAGGGGTCGCCTCCTTCGTTCTCTGGGTAACCGGGTTTGTTGCGAATACTGAATTACCTGAATCCGCATTAAGTGGTATCAAGCTTCTCTACAATATATTCCCAGGGATGTTTTCACTTACTTGTTTAATTGCATTACTCTACTACACGCTGAGCAAAGAAAAGTATGACCAAGTCTTGGCAGATCTTAAAGTGCGCTCGCAGAACGAACCTGGTTCTTAATTAAAGATATTAGTATCAATTTACTACGCCCTTAAACTCTAGGCTTACTTTTTTAATTCTGCTACATGATGGCCCTTTCGCCCCTAGCCCCAATAGGCCAGCGCCAAGTACACCTAGATTTTCATACTTCTGAACATCTCGAGAATATTGCAGTTGCATACAACAAAGATGATTTTCAAGCGGCCCTAAAAATAGGGCATATTGACTCCATCAATCTGTTCGCGAAATGCCATCACAGCTGGAGCTACTACCCAACAGGCATTGGCCGTATGCACCCGAATTTAAATTTCGATTTACTCGGAGCGCAATTAGAAGCTTGTGCCGAAATAGGAATTAAGACTCAGATATATTATACTTTTGGCTGGTCTGCAAATGATGCGCAAGAGCATCCCGAATGGTGCGTGCGGGATCGCGATGGGAACTTTGTAACTAGCGTGAGCTTGCCCAAAGATATTGCCCCGAGTGATCCACTCCCAAGTTTCTTTTGGAAATTTTTATGCCCTAATACAGATTATCACTATCACATCTTAGCTCAAGTCACAGAATTATGCGAGCGTTATAAGGCTGATGGATTTTGGTTTGATATTTATCAAGCGCATCGCCATTGCTTCTGTGACGCTTGCCGTAAGGATATGAAAGAGGCTGGCATCGATCTTGACGACACGGTTGCTGTAGAGACGTTTAATGCCAATAATATGAAAGAGCATTGCGCGGCCCTAAGGGAATTGATTGCAGGCTACCATCCAAGTGCTCGAGTCTTTTTCAACGGAACGACTGCGATAGAAGGGGGTGTTAATTTCCGCCAAAGCATGTATGCGCAAAACACAGTTCAAGATCTGGAAGATTTGCCTACCGTTTGGGGTGGTTACGATAAGCTACCTTTGCAATCGAAGTATTTCTTAAAGGCGGGTTATCCAATCACCGCAATGAGCGGCAAATTTCATACCGCATGGGGAGAGTTTGGCGGGTTTAAGCATCCGAATGCGCTACGTTACGAGGCCGCATCAATGATTGCCTGGGGGGCGAATTGTAACTTCGGGGATCAATTACATCCTTGCGGAAAGATGGATGTCGCGACGTATAAAAATATTGGCGAGGCCTATGCTTATGTGACTAAAATCGAGAACTACGGTGTCGGGGGCACCCCTGTTGCACGGGTTGGACTTTGGCGTAGTCTGGACGAAACGAGCGATGAGGGTATGGTAAAAATGCTACTGGAAGCACATATCAATTTCGATGTGGCTAATTTCTCAATGGACTTCGCTGAGTTTGAACTTGTTCTGATACCCTCGGTTGCCTGCCTAACTGAATCCGATGCGCAGCGCCTCAATGCATTCGCCAAAAACGGGGGCAGCCTAGTAGTGATGGGATCGGGAGCCTTGAACAAGGAAGGCACGCGTATGCTCTTAGATGTCGGTGCAGATTACCTCGGTGAGGCAAGGTATGATGTCGATTACTCGCTGGTTAGTGCCCCGGTGAGCGAAGGCTTAGTCGAAACACCTTTCCTTAATTTTAAAGCGGCTTTGAGGATAGCACCACATGCGGATAGCGAAGTACTGTCCAGTATCCGTGAGCCATACTTTAGTCGCAGCTATGCGAAATACACTTCGCACCAGAATACACCTTACCAATTGGAAGATGCGCCTCATCCAGGGATTGTCAGAAAGGGCCGTGTAATCTATATAGCTCACGACCTTGACAAGATGTATCATAAGCATGGTGCACGCCTACATCGTGATTTGTTTGTGAATGTGTTAAAGCTGATAAATTATCATCCTATGCTTGGCACTGAGTTACCAAGTGCAGGGCGAATCAGTTTGCTACATCAAGCACAGTATAAGCGCTATGTTGCCCATCTAATGTATGGACCACCCATCCGGCGGGGCGAGTGTGAGGTGATCGAAGATTTGCCTGAGTTAAGGGAGGTGCCGCTGATCGTCGATCTACCAGAAGTGATAAAGCGCGTATTTCTGGTGCCAGATGAGGTTGAGTTGCCCTTGAGTGATGCGGATGGTAAGCTTTCTCTAACGATTCCTGCCTTTTCATGTCACTGTGCAGTCGTGTTTGAATATTAATTGAGGAATGTGACCATGGCTTCTTACACAATAGGACTGGATTACGGCACCAACTCGGTGCGGGCGGTTGTTGTGGATACGGCGGATGGTAGGATTTGCGGATCAAACGTATATGCTTATACGCATGGTGACATGGGAGTGATTGGGGATGTTAAAGATCCGAATGTCGCGCGACAACACCCTGCGGATTACCTTGAAGGCTTGGAGCTGACTGTGCGAGGTGCTATGTTGGAGGCTGGCGTTGAACCAACTAAGGTGGTTGGCATCGGTGTGGATGCGACTGCAAGCACACCATTGCCAGTGGATGCGCAGGGCCATGCGCTGGCTTTGACGGATGCTTTTAAGGAAGATCCCGATGCCATGGCTTGGCTATGGAAGGATCACAGTTCGCTTGTCGAAGCTAATGAAATCACTACCAAGGCGGCGGCGCAGCGCCCAGAGTATTTAGCTAAGTGCGGTGGGACCTACTCGTCTGAGTGGTATTGGTCCAAAATCTTACATTGTGCCCGTGTTGCACCAAAGGTTTATGCGGCTGCGCATGACTGGATCGAGCTGCCCGATTGGATTCCCTTTGTATTAACGGGTCAACGGAGCCGCTGCCTCTGTGCCGCTGGGCACAAGGGACTTTATTGCCCAGATTGGGGTGGGTATGCAGATACGGAGTTTCTTGCAGCGGTTGATCCGTGTTTGGTGCGTATCCGTGAAGGGCTGCCGGATCAAGCATACCATATAGGCCATACGGCTGGCGGGCTCAACGCAGAGTGGGCGGGTAAGCTCGGCTTGCCAGAAGGAATCTCTGTCGCAATTGGGATTATCGATGCGCATGCCGGTGCGGTAGGATCAGGTATACAACCTGGGACAATGGTGAAAATTATGGGTACTTCGACTTGCGACATCGCTGTCGCTTCGCTCGAAAACAAGCTGCCTGATATTCCAGGTATTTGCGGAGTAGCGCATGAGTCAGTCTTACCTGGTTGTTATGGCCTCGAGGCCGGACAAGCCGCAGTCGGCGACATTTTCAATTGGTTAGTCCATAAGATCGAACCGGGACAAGGCATGTCGCATCAAGACTTGGGCGATCGAGCGGCGATGCTTCAACCTGGAGAATCTGGTCTTCTGGCGCTAGATTGGAACAATGGCAACCGTTCAACACTAGCTGACCCCGAACTGACGGGGATGATCCTCGGACTGACCTTATATACCACACCAGCGGAAACTTTTCGGGCTTTGGTGGAAGCAACGGCCTTTGGGGCGCGGGTGATTATTGAGCGTTATAAGGAGTATGGGGTGCCGATTGAACGGGTCATTAATTGCGGAGGCATTTCAATCAAGAGTCCGATGACAATGCAAATTTATGCGGACGTGCTGGGATGCCCCATGGAAGTCTCCGCGAATGAACAAAGTTGCGCGCTTGGAGCTGCGATGGCTGGCGCTGTTGTGGCAGGTATACATCCAGACTTTGGAACTGCTGCGCAGGCAATG
>JAKVCM010000077.1 GCA_022448605.1 Puniceicoccaceae bacterium
CCGATAATCGCTGATTGATAACCGCCCTGGCCGATTAGCTTTTGGAACTGCATCTGGTCATGATTATAGGGCTCGATATTACCATACTTACCGTTCTTGTGACTGTGTTTACCCGTCAACAAGGTCGCACGACTTGGCGCGCATACTGAATTGGAGACATAACAGCGTTCGAAACGCACACCTTCTTTCGCGATGCGGTCGATATTCGGCGTGATCTTCATGTCACTGAACCGGCTGTCGTATGCACTGATGCCATTCACTGCCATATCGTCGCAAAACAACCAAAGGATATTCGTTTGCTCAGCGCGTATTGGAGCGCAGCAAGTAAGGATAATGAGAACAGAAACTAAGTATAATTGCATAGATAAGGTCACCACTGAGTCTGCTGGGCGGCGAAAAATGGATTTCATATCGCGCTTAGTATGCATATTTCTTACGCTTTGTCTTATAAATTTAATCTGGAAGCTGCTCCCTTGAATAAAACTAGCTAAACGCGATCAAGTTGCGCTTGGGCATTGTGCTATTTTAGAATGTCATTCTACGCCATATTATGTCTTATTACGCCTATCCGGACACTGATCTAAAATTTAATTTTTCTTAATTTAGGTTTAGCTTTATACCTCATATACAATATCTTTATTAGTTATAATAGTTTTTTTGTATTAGCCTTCTTAAGGTAGCAGCGTATCTCTTAGTGTCACTGCTAAAGATGCATCGAACTTGACAGGGTTGGGCAACTGTTCACATTGTAGTATGTCTAAATCAGCCATCACTCGTGACGGCTTACTTGAGGATTAGACCACACCCATGATCACCCAGATAGGCAGATTTTTCCGAGATCTGCGGTTTGCTTCACTTATACCATTGTTTAATAATACAACCCTTTAGTTTCATGTCTGGTGTCACGCTTAAGTATTTAAAAAAAACCTACAATCCCGGCACAAAGGATGCCTTTTATGCGGTGAAGGGAATTGATTTGGAAATACGCGACAAGGAATTCATGGTGCTTGTTGGTCCTTCGGGTTGCGGTAAGTCAACCACCTTGCGTATGATTGCTGGTTTAGAGGAAGCGTCCTCAGGAGATCTTTGTATTGGAGATCGCATTGTGAACGATGTGCTGCCGAAGAATCGTGGTGTGGCAATGGTGTTTCAGAATTACGCACTGTACCCACATATGACGGTTGCCGACAATATGGCTTTTGGGCTGAAGCTGCGTAAGACTCCAAAAGCAGAGATTCAACAACGCGTCGATGAAGCCGCGGACATTCTGGGATTGACCTCGATGTTGAACCGCAAGCCAAAAGCGCTTTCTGGCGGTCAGCGGCAACGCGTAGCGCTGGGCCGCGCGATCGTCCGTAAGCCAGATGTCTTTCTGTTCGATGAGCCGCTGTCTAATTTAGACGCTAAAATGCGTGTGCAGATGCGTGCAGAAATCTCCAAGCTGCATGCGCGTTTGAACGCGACGATGATTTATGTGACGCATGATCAGACGGAGGCGATGACTATGGGGGATCGGATCTGCGTAATGAGAGACGGTGAAATCATGCAGGTTGATGAACCGATTAACATTTATCAGAACCCCGCCAATATGTTTACTGCGGGCTTTATCGGTCTTCCGCAGATGAATTTTTTGCATGGCTCCGTGCTGGAAGCCGATGGCGGCTATTATTTTGTGAGTCAAGCAGCAGGGGTGGATCGATTAGAACTCACCGCCCGTTTGGGCGAGATCGCTCGAGGGCACCTAGGTAAACCGCTGGTGCTGGGAGTGCGACCTGAGCATTTCTCTGCCTGCGAGGCAGATGATCCACAGGCGATTCATGCTAGGGTTGAGGTTGGGGAACCCTTGGGTGCGGAAAGTTTTATTCACCTTTCGGTTGCGAATGGAGATAAGCTGGTTGTGCGATTAGTTGGAATTGTGCAATCGAACATCGGCCAGTCGTTAAGCGTGAAACCGAATTTGGATGAGGTGCATTTGTATGATGCTGAGAGTGAATTGAGGCTAGAGGCGCCCTGCGTGGTAGCCTGATTTTGTGCGTATACGACAAATCAACTTGAAAGAAGAAGCCGATGCCCAGCAAATCAATCAAGACGAGCTTCACTAAGGAGTATCATTGCATACCTGATGCATGTCGCGATCAGCACCTTCCAATGGCGCCTCGTTATGCGTCGCCGTTTCGCGATCATGGGATTCGAGGGCTTGGCTTGCACGAAGTAGCGCCGCCCTATGAAGTGCGCCGCCTGACTTTTCCTTGGCACCTTGCCTTGATCACCGTTTCAGGACATGCAGAATTTGAATGTTTAGGCGAAGTAGGTGTGATGGAGCCTGGACAGATTTGGGTCGGCCCTCTCGAGACGGCTTATCAATATAAGGCGCAGGATGATTGGAAATTTATCTCTGCAGCTTTGTATCGCACGCATGAATTTGTGCATCTTGAGGGAAAGATGCTGCACCGTGATTTATCCCATAGCGTAGAGCCCATCATATTCGCCATGGAGGCATATATACAAGAGTCCGCGGCCACTAAAGGCCCAGGAGCGACTGCTCCGGTCGGTTTGGCGACCTATATTTCAGAGGCGATCGTGCGCGAATTGAAAGATGGGCAATTTATAGGAGGCAATCGCGTGCGCTTACGTCTCACTCATGTCTGGGAAGAGGTGAATGCAAATCCGGGTGAAGGGTGGAACTTGCCCGCACTGGCGAAGCGTATGCATGTGTCCGTGAGGCAGTTTCAGCGGATCATGAAGGAGAATTATGATGTTACAGCTGAGGGCTTATTAATGCGTATCCGGATGGAGCATGCGCGCGAGTTGCTTAGTTCGACCGATATGACGATGGTAATGGTCGCGGACCGTATTGGCTATCAATGTGTTTTTGCGTTTTCTAAAGGATTTAGACGGCACTTTGGTATGCCTCCGGGTGCATATCGTAAAGCGGTCAATAAAGGCACGATGCCTCATGATGTCGTGTAGAGACATATATTTGACGCCTCTTGCTATAGTCAGATTTGCCGGAAACGATTACCTTTCAGTTTTAATTTGCCTTCTAGTTTTTGTTTATGTGTGCCTCGCGATTACATTTTTTCTTAGCTCTTCTGCTTTGTAAAATAGCGTTTTTTTCAGTAACAGTGACTGCCGAATCAACTGTATCGATTCGGACGACCGATTTCGCGCCTAGCCCCGATGCGCTTTTTAGCATAGCTGGTAAGGCAGAGATGGCTGTATATCGTGCCTTTCGTGAAAAATATCCGAACATCCGCCCAGAGGGCAATTCATTGTCGCTGAGGCTGGAAGGACCAGCAGGTGAAGCTCCACTTTTGATGTCCATTGCCGGGCGCACTGCGCCGGATGTGATACATGTGAATACAAGGCAGTCGGGGAGCTACATTGGGCGTAACTTTTTGCTGCCTTTGGACGAATATATTAATTCGGAGCAGACCGCCGCCGAAGCAAAGAAGTTAGGTGAATACGATGAAAACATCATGTATCGTGATGAGTTGGAGGAGCGGGTACGACCTCAAATTTGGGACGCGGTGTCGCGCGTTGATTCTGACGGCAAGCGACATTTTTATTTTTTACCGTATAGTTATTTTGTCCGCGTGATGGCATATAATAAGACTGTCTTTCAAGAGGCGGGCCTTGATCCGGATAAGGATTATCCAAAAACATGGGATGAACTTGCGGCGGTTGCACAACAGATTCAAGATCCTGGGGAGGACCGTTATGGTATTATTCTAGGGAAAGAGGGTGGAGCTGGCTGGACCTCGCTGCCTTTCTTCTTTTCTATGGGTTCAAAAATTGTCGAGCGCGAGAAAAATACAGGCAATTGGGTCGCTCGTTTCAACGATGCGGGCGCGGTGCAGGCGGCCGACTTTTACTCAAGGCTCGTAGATGCTCCCTGGACCGATGAGGATGGGGAGCAGCGCTATGGCGTTGGCATGAGTAGCGGTGAGGCTTGGCCAATCTGGGACCGTGGCCGTATCGGGATGAGCTTGCTATATATAAACGATATTTTGATCAATGCGGATGATCACATTTCCAGTATGAGCCCAGGAGAACTTGGCTTGGTGCCTGTTCCGTTTGCGCCTTCCGGGAAATCCATTACAGAGTTACATGTGCGTGGCTTGGGGGTTTGCGCGACCACGGAAGATCCCGAAAAGATTGCCGCATCCTGGAAATTTCTACGATTTGTGGGAAGTCCTGCGGCAGAGCGTGTAATCGTAAAAACGTATGTGGAAAATGGATACGCTAGTTTCATTAATCCAGAGAAACTGGCACAGCATGGCTATACTGAATACGCAGCTACCGTGCCCGCGCAGTGGAAGCATACCCTTGAATTCGCGTTGGAGAATTCATTACCCGAGCCGTATGGCGAGAATTGCCAAGTGTATATTGAACGGGCTAGTAAGCCATTGCAGAGCGCATTTTCTGAGGGCGTGCCGCGCATTGCGGATGATGGGACACGCCTAGCTCGGTTGCAGGAGTTGTATGATACGGCGGTGCAGGAAATTAATGAGAAGATGCTTGGGCAAATTCCTGAGGATGTGATGGTATTTCGGCGTAAGGTGGCCTCCGCGGTGATGCTCCTAGTCGCGGTATCATTTGGGTTAATGTTTACGTATATTTGGCGCCTTTTCTCTGGACCAGAAGGTGAAGTGAAGCGCGGTTTTTGGGGGTGGCTGAAGAAATATTGGCTCGCGTATGTATTACTTGCCCCAGCGCTTGCTTCGATTTTTGTATTTAATTATTACCCCTTAGTGGTGGGTGCTCGGATGGCATTTTTGGACTACAATGTGATAGGCGAATCCACCTTTGTGGGTGTTGATAATTTTGCAGCCGTATTGTTTGATAGTGTCTTCTGGATATCAATTATACGCACGGCAGAGTATGTTTTCTGGAGCCTCTTGTTGGTATTTCTACCACCGATCATATTAGCGCTTTGTTTGAGCGAATTACCGCGCGCGAGTGTCTTGTTCCGCGTATTATATTATTTGCCTGCCTTAGTCTCGGGCCTGATCGTGATGTTAATGTGGAAAATGTTCTTTGATCCATCAGAGGCGGGTGCGCTCAATCAAGTTTTGGCAATTTTAGATTTTGGCCCGCAAAAATGGCTACAAGATAAGTCGCAGGCAATGGTTTCGATTATTATACCGTTGGCATGGGCTGGCATGGGCCCAGGCTGTTTAATTTATCTCGCGGCACTCAAGACTGTGCCAGAAGATCTCTACGAGGCATCCGCAATTGATGGGGCTGGTTTCTTGGGGCGCATCTGGCATATTACGCTACCGACGATTCGGCCTCTGGTAATGATTCAATTGATCTTTGTATTGATCGGTGCTTTTCAGTCGGCCGATAATGTGTTGGTCATGACCGCTGGCGGACCTGACCTCGCGACGCATGTGATCGGGCTTGAGATTTTCTACGACGCATACGTTTATCTACGCTTTGGCGTTGCGATCGCGATTGCATGGATTTTGGGCTTCTTCTTGATTGGATTAACGATGTTCCAAATGAAGCGGATCTCTCGCATGACTTTCACCACTGCTAAGAGTTAAGCTGATGCCTGTTATTTTACCATCTGAGAAAAGGCAATTTCGTTCGCGCCTCGTTTATTTTGCTCTTTATGCCTCGTTGGCCTTGGGCTCGCTCAGCATGGTCTATCCCTTTTTGTTGATGGCGTCTGGTTCGTTTAAAAGCCGAGTAGACGTACAAGAACTCGATCTTGTGCCGCGCTTTATTCACGATGACGCGATGCTTTTTCGTAAGTATGTGGAAGCGAAGTATAGTGAACGAATTGTAGAATTTCGTTCTGCGACGGGAGACGATGCGCCCAACTTCAGGGCGGTCACATTACCCTATCATAATCCAGTATTAGTGGCAGACTGGACAGAATTCGTTAGTTCTGCGGAGATGCCAACTAGCTGGTTCCTCACAGCGTTCGGGCCAACACAGGAGGGTAAAATAATTCAACGTAACGAACGCGCATTTCGTCAGTATGTAAGTGACTTGTGCGGTAACGATCTCGAAGTCTTCCATGAGCGCTTTGACGAGCCGATTGAAAGCTGGTTCTTTTTGAAGTTTCCGCCGGAGCGCCTAACGGACCGCAAGTATCAATTGAGTTCGTCTCCTTTAATAGAGGCATTTTACGCATTTAAGCAGACCCTGCCACTGGAAGATCAGATATACGTATCCTGTAATGCGTCCTATCTTCGATATTTAAAGCTAGCCCAATTGGGAGGGGTAGATTCTCATCTGACCGCTCGCTCTAATTTACCGGAATGGGAAGCGTATGTGCGCGGATTCTTACATCCGCAGTTCATCAAGGTGGATGCGTCGCAGAAGGAAGCTTGGGTAGCATACCTAGAAAGTAAGTATGGAGTCGTGGTGAATCTTAACAAACTTTATGCAACTGACTATTCAGCATTTGATTTAGTAGTAATGCCTGAAAATAGAATGACAGCTTCGGTTCAGCTGTCTGATTTTCTGCAATTTATTTCGGACCCAGACCTCTGTGAATTGGGGGCGCTATCCTTGGACACTCCAGAGCTTCGCTGGCAGACGTATTTGGAAAACAAGTACGGTTCTATTACTGCCACAGCCTCAGCGCATGAGCGCCATTACGAATCTTTTTCGGAGGTGCGTATGCCGCAAGTCGAAGCGGATCTTAAGTATGTAGAAGCTAACGCGAGCGATTTAAGGGTTTACTTTGTTGGCAACAATTACCGCATGGTGCTGGAGTACATCTTCTTCTACGGTAGCGGCATTGAGAATACTTTGATCTACTGCTTGGCAGCAATCGCACTGGCGCTACTGGTTAATCCCCTAGCGGCTTATGCCTTGTCGCGCTACAAGTTACCTGGGCAATTCAAGGTGCTTCTATTTCTCATTGCGACGATGGCATTTCCAGGGGTGGTGACGATGATCCCGAATTTCCTATTGCTGCGTGATTTGGGCTTATTAAATACTTTTGCAGCATTACTGCTGCCGACTATGGCGAATGGTTACTCGATCTTCTTGCTCAAGGGCTTCTTTGATAGCTTGCCGCAAGAGTTATTTGAAGCGGCCGACATCGATGGGGCGAGTGAGTGGCAGAAGTTCTGGATGATAACTATGAATTTATCCAAGCCGATTCTTGCAGTGATCGCGCTGGGGGCTTTCAATGGGGCTTATGCTAATTTCATGTATGCATTCATTCTGTGTCAGGATAAAGACATGTGGACGCTGACCGTGTGGCTCTACCAATTACAGCAGTTTTCCTCGCAGGGCGTCGTCTTTGCATCGCTCATGATTGCGGCGGTGCCAACTTTATTGATTTTCATTCTTTGCCAAAAAGTCATCATACAAGGGATCGTTGTCCCGACCGAGAAATAATAGTTTAACCTAATAAGTTTACCATCTATGATACCAGCTGAATTAAAGAAGAAGATGAACCCGATGCTGATGAAGGTGATCGTCGCCAGTGTTTTGGTGCATGTAGTGGGAGCTTTTATCGCGGGAGTTGTGACGATTGCTACAATTGTGATTCAGGACGATGCGCAATTTGAGGTACCGCCATCAGTCGTCGAAGAAGATCCACCGCGAGAGGTGAAGGTAGTCATTCGACCGGAGCAGGCGAAAGTCCCGCAAACGCAGCGCTTAAGCATGCGCCCTGTTGCAAATATTGCAGTTGCTGATGTGGATGTAAATTTGCCTGATATGGACCAGAGCTTTACCGTGAGTGCAGGATTAGGTGGAGTTGGCGGGGGTCGATTACTCGGAGGCACGCGCGGAAGCATCGGCATGGGGATCTCGGATATTAGTGTGTTTGGCCTGAAGACGCGGGCAGAGCGTATCTTGTTTGTGATTGATACAAATCGACGAATGGTAACAGACAAAAAGGGCGGATTGGATAGTTACCGTGTGATCAAAGATGAGATTTCTGACATGGTAGGCAACCTTTCTGCGGGTAGCCTGTTTAACGTTATGCTAACGGATATTCGACGTATTAAGCTCTTCAAACCACGGCTAGTGCCATCAGGAGCGGAGGTGCATCAGGAGTTGATTAAATGGATCTCAACGGTGAATGATGATGCGACTAGGCCCGGCCTTGAGGGTGTTTACGACTCTTTTGTGCCATTGCTCAAAGCATTGCCAGAGAGCGAGATGCAAGCTGCGGTGTCGTGGAATAATGGGCACAATCACACTGCATTTATGACTCAGCTTGTCATTGAGCAAAGTGCAGACGCGATATTCATGATTACAGGCGACCATCGTGGTTTTGGTCAGGTGGTGGCTCCGCCGGGTGAGGCGCAGCTATTGGCCTGGGAAGAACTTAGATCTGCTGCTGCCTATCAAGAGCAGGCTGCTGCATTTTACCGAGAAGAGCCTGAGATGAAGCGACGAATTGCTAATGAATTGGCTAAAATCAATAAGGCTCGTGCCGCTCGTGGAGAGCCACCCCGTGTGCTTGCTCGTAAGAGCAATGACGTCCGTGGCCAAGCCAATGAGTTGGGACTTAAATGGAAGAACCCCCACCCTGGGGGTGGCCCTGGCCATACGGACATTGACCCCAGACGCGTTGAAAAACACTTCACGGAAGTGATCGAAAAGTTGTATATTAGCAGAGGCCAACAGCCCCCATCTTTGAATGTTATATTGTTCCTAGCGGGGGATGAGGTTTATGAAAAAAGCTGGGAGGATGAGCTAAAGTCTTATGTGCGCTTTTTTGAAGGAAGAAGCCGGATTATCCGCGGAAAGAACGAAATCATAAGCGCTCGGAGCGCGACGGAAACCATGAACTAATACTCACCTCATTTTCATTTTTTATGACCTATAAACATGGTGAAAAGACCCTGAACCCTACTACTGATACTTGCAACTGCTGCACTTTGTGGTTGTGGAATCAATTCTATGAAATCCGACCATTATGAAATTCTGACTGCGACCTTTGGGCATCTCAAAGACGGGCGCGAAGCGCTGATCTATACGCTGAGTAATGCGAATGGTGTCACTGCAGAAATTACTAACTACGGTGCAACACTGGTATCACTCAAGGCGCCCGATCGTGACGGCACGATCGAGGACTTGTTGCATGGTTACGATTCAGTGGACGGTTACGCGGGTTCTAAGAATCCATATTTCGGTGCCAGTGTAGGTCGTTTTGGCAATCGTATCAAAGATGGTAAATTCACGCTTGATTGCAAAGACTATATCCTCGCAACCAATAACGATTCAGGCGGTATTCCTTGCCATCTTCATGGTGGTGTCGACGGCTTTAATCGCCGTATTTGGACGGCGACTCTACGCCCTGAAAGCAACGCAATCACCTTTACCTATGTTTCAGTGGATGGCGAAGAGGGCTACCCCGGAACTTTGTGCGCCGAGATTACATATCAGCTCAATGATAATAACGATCTAACGTGGACTGCAGTCGCGACGACAGATGCGCCGACTGTTTTGAATATGGTGCACCATCCGTACTGGAATCTATCAGGCGACCACTCCACGTCAATTAACGACCACATTCTCATGCTACCATGTGATCGCTACTTGCCAACTAACGTAGGCTTAATTCCAACAGGAGAGCTAGCCTCAGTCATTGGGACGCCGATGGATTTTACGCAACCGACACAAATCGGGCTGCGTGTGAACGATCAATTCGAAACGCTCGAATTCGCTGGTGGTTACGATCATTGCTGGGTGCTGCAGCAACCAAATGTCAATGGTTTGGCCTTGGCAGCTCGCGTGAAAGATCCGAAATCGGGGCGCATGATGGAGGTACATACGAATCAAGTTGGCGTGCAATTCTATGGGGGGAATTTCCTTAGCCCAGAAGACTTTCAAGGTGAATTTGCATCCGGCAAGGGAGGACTTGCCTATGAGTATCGCACTGCGCTATGTCTAGAAACAGAAGGCTTTCCTGATGCCCCCAATCAAGCAAATTTTCCGAGCACTGTGCTGTGCCCTGGCGAGACTTACGAGCACCGTATGCTCTATCGTTTTTCAGCTGAATAGTCGAGCCCAGTGGCAATGATTTCTTTAGCGTGTAGCCCCGATGAGCGCGAAACGGCCTAATATAATTACTATTTTGGTCGATGATATGGGGTTTTCTGACCTCGGTTGTTTTGGAGGGGAAATTGATACGCCGAATTTAGATCGCCTGGGGACGAGTGGTTTCAGGGCGAGCCAGTTTTACAACACGCCGCGCTGCTGTCCTTCGCGTGCCTGTTTGTTGACAGGATTGTATCCGCATCAAGCTGGTGTTGGCATGATGGTATATCGAGATTTTGGTGACGGTTATCATGGAGGCTTGAATGATCGCTGCGTGACTACCGCAGAAGTGCTTCGTTCTGCCGGCTATCAGACGATGCTGTCAGGTAAATGGCATGTTGGACATGAGCCGCAGTCTCGTCCCGAGCTGCGCGGCTTTGATAAATTCACTGGAATCTATACGCATGTTGATAGCTACTGGAAAGTGCTGCCGGGCTGTGAGATCTATCGCGATAGCGAACTCTTTATTGGGTCGGATGCTGTGCCTACCGACCCCTATGCGCCGGATCAAGAATTCCATACTACTGAATTTTTCACTAATGTCGCATTGGATTATATCGATCAGGCCTGCCGCGAACCGGACGATCCGTTTTACTTACATCTATGCTACAATGCACCGCACTTCCCCTTAGAGGCTCCAGATGAGTTGATTGATAAATATCGAGGCCGCTATCGTAAAGGATGGGATCAACTTCGCGCGGAAAAGTTGGAGCGCATGCAGGCCATGGGGATTGTACCGACGAGTCAGACTTTACCGGAAGCGGTTGGATATGATCAAGAGGAACGTAAGGGCTTTGATTTTAAACCCTCGGTGGATTCCTGCGGGTTGCCGGCTTGGGATACTTTGTCTAATTCTGACCAGGAAGAATTAGATTTTCGGCGCTCACTATATGCGGCGCAGGTCGAACACATGGATTTAAATGTGGGACGGGTGATTGATGATTTGGCCAAGCGAGGTATTTTGGATGAGACACTAATTTTGTTCATGTCAGATAATGGCTGTTCTGGAGAATTAGGTCCTTTTGGAATGAATTGGTCGAACTACCATTCTGGTAATTACCCAGAATGGCGTACTGAGGGGGGATGGGCCACTGCACAAGGGCAATGTTGGGCGAGTCTCTCCAATACGCCGCTGCGAAAGTATAAGATTTTTGTGCACGAAGGAGGCATTGCGTCGCCCTTGATTGCCCACTGGCCGCAGGGTATTGGAGAATCAGGGCAGCTTTGCATGGATCAGACTTTCCATTTAATAGATATTATGCCGACAATATGCGAAGTCGCTGGGGCTCAGTATCCTATTAACTACGAAGGGCGTTCGATTACGCCGGGGGAAGGGATGAGTTTGCTGCCATGGTTCAATGGAACCGCTCCGCCGATGGAGCGTACCTTGTATTGGCAGCATGAGATTAATGCGGCAATTCGGGACGGGAATTGGAAGCTTGTGACATCGGATGACCGCGATCCTAATGCTTGGGAGTTGTATGATTTGAGCGCTGACCGCAGTGAATCAGAGGACTTGAGTCAGCTTTACCCAGAAAAGCTCAAAGAGTTGAAGGCTAAATGGCGTGCATGGGCAAAGTCATCGGATGTATTACCTTACCCAGAAACGCGCGATTCGCTGCGTCGGATTCCGTGGCCACCTTCATGAGCGATCTGAGAAAATCCGAATATATTTAAATAGTATTTTCTACAAAATTGGCGCAATATGACAGTTTTTGGTCGTGTTCACCAATGGTAATACTTTCTGGATCATGTATTATACAAATACCCTGTTTTTGGGATGCCGTCCTTTATCAATCATGCGTTTTCTTATTTTATTTCTGAGCCTCAGTTTTTTAGCTGGTTTTTCTAATGGCTGCAGTGCGCCTCACGACAACCCTCCTCAGGATGATCTGCACTCTGTCGGTCAATCTGCTGATAGTGCAGAGTCTGCTAGTATTCCACCACGCACTGATTATTGCGAAATGCTTGAGCGTGATATTCAGGGGGAGCACTATGGCTTCATCGCGGGTAATAAGCTCTACTATGTGGCGGGCTCGTTTGGTGCCGACTGGGAAGAATATTTGGAGTCAGAAACACTTGGTTTCACTCACCCGCTCTTTCGCGATGGTCGTGCACGTGGCAATGCGATTGTGCAGTCTGAAGTCGGCGGTTATGGCCACGACTCCTGGGGCTGGGAATTTTGGCGTAAGACGCGTTCTGCATATGGGACCTTGATCGTTGACGGCAGCGAACATAAGCACCCCAAACCAAAGACTCTGAACTGGCGCCCAGATAAGATGGTTGCCAATTACGAAATTGATGGAGTGAACATTAGCGAAGATAAATTCATTAGCCTCGATGATGTGCTCACGACGGTGATCGTGTCCGATAAGGATGTATCCATTCGTTTTGAGGGTGAAAGCTTTTGGGAGCCTAGTAAGGTTCCAAGATTTGATGGTGACGAGGTAGACGGTAGTTTCTCACGCACTTGTGAATCTGAAATCACATTTGACGAGTCGGCCAATGCGCTGCGCTTACTAGAGGCTGGCACGGCAATCGCCAAGCCGCTCTACGGCGAACCTACAAAGCTTGGGCGCATGATGTATGACGGCCTGAGCTTTGTCTACAGTTCCAGCGTGCCGATGGAGGATGTTAAGTGGTCCAAGCGGCCGAAAGGTAATCTCGGCTACTCCTTTGTTTTGAACTTGCCAGCAGATCAGCCCGTATCGCTTACATTAGCTGTTGCGGATGAATATTCCGATGCACTTTCTCGCTCAGAGCATGGCAATGCCGTAGCGATGTCAGCAATGGCATTAAAGACTGAGTGGGTCAATAATCTGCTCAACGAACAGATTCCCTATTTCCGCTGTTCGGACGAGAAGGCAGTTGAAACATACTACTATCTTTGGGCGCTCAATTTTATGTATTTCCGCGATATTGGCGAGGGTTGGTTGAAATACCCGCACACGCAGACGGCGGTCAACAATTTCATGGGGCTGCACCTGTGGGATTCATGGGCCTACATTCAAGCGGGCTCATGGGTCGCCGATAAGTGGCAGTATGGACATGGTAATGCGCTATCGTGGCAATTCATGGTACCGTTTAAAAATAAGGCCAACAACATGCCCGATAATTTTGGTAAGGGCTGGTATTCTCCCTTGGTGCGGATGGTATTTGTCGGTGCGACCGAGCCGGCATGGCAACAGTATCGCCGCTCAGGTGACAAAAAGTATTTGGAAGAGGTATATGGCAAGGTCTTCAAACCGCTTTATTGGGACGGCAATGGGCCCACTAAGAGTTTCGGCACCGAAGTAAACGCAGTCGATGCGCTTTCGAACATGGCATCAGCACTTGGCGAAACAAACGACGCCGAGCACTGGCAGGCCTTCCGCCCTCAGATGGTTAAAAGTTTCAAACATCAATGGTCGGGGCGTTGGGATGGTTTTTACGGCGGACGCGGAGTGCCGTGGAAAGATATCTGGGCGCTCTCCGCACTTCAGTCCGTGGCGATGCCAAAAGAGTGGGGCGAGCAGATGGTCGAAGAGTATGTCCTCGATACGGATAAGGGTTTTGCCTCGCCAGTTGGTGTCAATACCCGCGCTGCTGACAGTCCTCCGAATGGCATCTTCCGATGTTCGACGATTAGCACATGGCTAGCGATCGATGGAATGTTTCGCCAGGATCAAGCTCACGCGGGCATTTTGACTACCTTAAACCATACCAATGCGATGCATCGAGAGTGGGGCTATCCTGTTGCACCCGAAGCATGGGAAGAGAATCACAAGGCATGGGGTTCACGCTACTACAATTGGGACTTAGCGCATGTGTTGCCTATGATCGAGTGGTTGGCTGGACTGGATTACAGCATTCCGGATCAGCAGTTTACTTTCGCACCACACTTGCCATCTACTTGGGATTATATCGAAACGTTTACACCCGTTGTTATCGAGGGGAAGATTCAGTGGGTTCATGCACGCGTAGACCGTCAATTTGAGGGAGATCAAGTTACCTTGCTCGCTCAAGTAAACGGTAACCCATTGAAGGAGACGATCATCGCGCCCTACACTGAGGATCGCTCCCTGATCGCGTCGAGTGGTCCAGGTGAAGCGGTTTCACGTAGCACCGCAGTCGAATTCACTAGTGATCAATCATCTGCACAGGTTGAATTGACTCTAGGCGAAAAGCTTAAATCCTATGAGACCCTTGTGTGGTCAACGCCACGCGCACGCATTTTCCATGGGTCCGTAACAGTTGATATAGAGAATTTACTTCCTGGCACCGTCATACGTTACACTACCGATGGCTCCGTGCCGACTTCAGACTCAACGATTTGGGATGCAGCGATCTCTATCGATGCAACGACAAACTTCAAGCTGCTTGCCTTTGCTGAGGATGGGTCGAACTACACGCCATATGATATGGTCTACACGGCAACCGAATTGAAGCCATCGGAAGTGGATTTAGCAACGACTCAGCCTGGCATGTTCTATCGTTATTATGAATTAGGCAATAAGAGCACGAGACTACCTGATTTTGAAAATTTAGAACCTACGCGAACTGGGAATTTGTCAATGGATCAGTTCAATCAAAATATTCAAGTCGCAGCGATTGCTGGCGATCGCTCGGAGAGTTATGCTTTACACCTAACCAGCTATCTCAGTGTGCCAGTCGATGAAGTGTATCACTTCCACCTACATGCGGATGATGGCGCGAGGATTGTAATTGATGGGCAAGTGCTAGTTGATTTAGATACGCACTCCTATGTGGATGCATGGGAAGCGGAAGGGAGTATCGGGCTAAAGCAGGGCTTACACCGAGTGGATCTCTACTACTATCAAGATGGGCATCGCACACGACTGACCGTCAAGTCGAAGAAGGGCGATGAGCCAGAGTATCAATTTATTTCGCCTGAATCGTGGCGACGACCTAAATAGAGATGGCTTTTCAAAATATGCTGATTCGACGAATGATTTAATACCTGCGTTTCGACACCCCTACTATTTTAATCGCTTATAATACAATTATAAATTACTACAAAAATGCTGGGTTTATTGGTGGCACTTGCTGGCGCAGTAGTGCTAGTCCTAGCGTTGACGAAGGGGACAAAGTTTTCGTACCAGCAGACCAAATTTACCGCCGAGTTCGGCAATAACTTCAATACGATGAATACACTAGAACTAAAACAGGATTACTCCTTAGCGCCTATTGCATTTTGCAAAGTGGTTTTGAACGATACATTTTGGCTACCACGCTTGCAGCTACAAAAGAATGAAACAGTGCCTTTTGCCTTGAGAAAGACCGAGCGCGCTGCAGAGAATTTACGCCGTTGTGGATCCTATTTACGCGGTGAAAAAGATGAAATGCCATTCACCCATCGCTTTGTAAGTTCAGATTTATATAAAGTAATGGAGGGCGCAGCCTACCTACTCAGCCTAGAGGCCGATCCGAACCTGGAAGCCCAGATGGATGAGCTGATTAATATTATTGGTATGGCTCAGCAAGATGATGGTTATCTATATGTTTCTCATACATGCGGAATCGCTGATGAGGCCGAAATGGGGCTGAAGCCATATTCCTGGGTCGTGCATAGCCACGAACTTTACAATGTGGGGCACCTTTACGAGGGTGCAGTTGCCTATTTTGAAGCCACTGGCAAACGTGCTTGGCTGGATATAGCCGAGAAGAGTGCACAGCATGTCAACAAGGCTTTCTTCGTCGGAGACCCAAATTACAATGGTGGTGTGCCGATCAACCAAGCGCCTGGTCATCAAGAGCCAGAACTAGCATTGTGCCGTCTCTATCGTGCCACTGGTAATGAGCTCTATCTGAACATGGCCAAAAAGTTTCTAGATATTCGTGGAGTTACATATCGCCCAGATGGCAAGGGCACCATGTCGCCCACTTATGCCCAGCAGCATGCGCCAGTTGCGGAGCAGACCACTGCCGTCGGCCACGCAGTGCGTGCAGCCTACATGTATGCTGCGATGACTGACGTCAGCGCACTCACCGAAGATGATACTTACAACCACGCATTGGAGGCAATTTGGACAAATATTGTTGATGCTAAGATGCATATCACTGGCGGTCTCGGAGCAATTCATGGCATCGAAGGTTTTGGCGAAAATTACGATCTACCAAATCTCGATGCCTACAACGAAACATGTGCGGCGATTGGCAATTTATTCTTCAACCATCGGATGACACTGCTGCACAAAGACGCGAAATACTTTGATGTTGCGGAAGTTTCGCTTTTTAATAACTCACTCGCTGGTATCAACGTGGAGGGTAATAAATTCTTCTATGTCAATCCGCTGGAGGCGGATGGCCACCAGTTGTTTAATCATGGATCAGCGGGTCGTTCGCCGTGGTTCGACTGTGCGTGCTGCCCATCGAATATTGCACGAGTTATAAATCACGTGGGAGGCTACATGTATGCGGTAGAGGACGACACAGTGTATGCTTTGCTCTACTCTGGTAATGAAGTCACAGTTCCCGTCGCCGATACCGAGCTCACTCTTAAGCAGGAAACTGAGTATCCATATGAAGGTGCTATTCGTATCGAAACTGACCTACTGTATCCTGCTCAGTTTGCCATCAAGCTCCGCATCCCTACTTGGGCCTTAGGCGAGCAATTTGTGCCAGGTAAGCTTTATAGCTACACCAAGCAAACCGCACCCAAATGGACTTTGAAGGTTAATGGAGAAGTGGTTCAAGCTGAAGTGATAAAGGGCTTTGTTGAAATTAACCGTATTTGGGTTACCGGCGATGTGATCGAGTTAGATTTACCGATGGACCTACGCTTTAACTCTTGTGATGACAAGGTTGTCGACAACCGTGGTCGTGTGTCTCTGACTCGTGGACCTCTTGTTATGTGTGCCGAGGAAGCAGATAATGATGGTGTAGTGCAGCGTTTCTATCTACCCGAACTCCCTTCGAGTGATAGCTGCACAGTGACTCAATTCGAAGACGGCATTCTACAGGGCACACCCATTGTAACTGTGCCCGCAGCCGAGCTTGTGAATGGTGAGTCGCGTAGTGCGGGCCTAAAATTTGTCCCATATCTAAACTGGAATAACCGTGGCAATGCGACGATGATCGTCTGGTTGCCTGACGCGATTGAAGGTGCGCAAGCGCAACTCTCCCGCGTGCATTTCGACCAAGCAAAGTATGGCACTGTTACGGCTTCTAGTTGCGCAGCGAATGGTGTTATTGAGGCGGTCAAGGATGGCCGTCGCCCAGACTCGTCTGCAGACTCGACGATTGAAGCATGGATTAGCTCCGGGGAGTCGTCGAATGAGTGGATCCAGATGATATTTGACCAACCTCAGACAGTGGAGCGCCTAGGCCTCTTCTGGGTGAGTTACGATCAAGTCGATGTGCCGGCGGATTGGAGAATTGAGTATTTGCTCGATGGCAATTGGTATCCTTTTGAGAAATATATCACCGATGCTTACGGAGTCACGAAAGATCGTTTCAACACGATCCACCCAGCGGCCGAGCTGACCTGTGAGGGACTGCGTATCAATATAGAAGCGCAAGCGGGTAAGTCAGTCGGGTTGTTTGATCTGGAATTGAATCTCCGTCAAGCAAGGCATTTTTAATTTATATTTAAATAATTATATAATCTATGAAGGCATCGCCCTTGTTGACTTTATTTTTCGTGACTACACTGGCTGCCAAAGCACCTAACTTTGTCCTAATCTACATAGATGACTTGGGTTGGGCACAGACCTCAGTTGAGATGATTGAGGGCAATCCAGAAACGCGTAGCGACTACTTTCAGACGCCCAGCCTTGAGCGTCTAGCTGCTGGTGGCCGTGTCTTATCTGCATGTTACTCGCCTGCGCCACTTTGCGCGCCGTCGCGTAACAGCTTATTGCACGGCATGACGCCGGCTCGTATGCGCTTGACTACACTATCTGCGGTCGAAGTGAAGAAGGACTATCGCGGCCAGATCACGATCCCACAGGCCCTAAAGCAGGTGGACCCACAATACGTGACGGCGCACTTCGGGAAGTGGCATAATGAATGTATCAAACCAGCCGCAGCGGGCTACGATGTACTTGATGGAGAGAATAACGGCAATGGCCCCGGTGACTTCATGGACGACGGCAAGACACCGCTCCCTGACGATGACCCCAAGCGTATTTTTTCACTGTCGGAACAAACTAATGAATTTATGCGTGAACAAGTCAATGCGGGTAAACCCTTCTATGTGCAGCTTTCACACTACGCGATGCATATCTGGCACGACTCGCTTCAAGCGACTCGCGACAAATACAAGAAACTTCCGCGCCCTAAGAAGGGGGAAGACAAGGACTACGCCCCTGAAGAAGAAATTCCGGTCGGCATGTATACCAATGGCTGGTTGATAAATTATGCGGCGATGATAGATGATACCGACCGCGCGTTTGGCACGATCCTTGATACCTTGGATGAGCTTGGCATTGCAGATAATACTTATGTCCTCTTCACCTCCGACAATGGCGGCGGCTTTCGTGGCAACAATCCGCTGCGTGGAGGTAAGGGCAACCTTCTCGAAGGTGGCTTGCGAATGCCATCCATCGTACGTGGTCCTGGTATTGATCCGGGGACTTACACATCTGTGCCGATGGTGCAGTGGGATTTCTTGCAGACCTTTTATGATCTCGCCGGCGGCACCGAGTCGCTGCCAGCTGACCTGGATGGCGGTAGCCTCAAGGATGTATGGTTTAATGGCGACGATGGCAAAGTTGTGCGCAATACTGAGGAACTGGTCTTTCACTTCCCATGGCATACCGGCGAGCCTGAATCTATGATTCGCGTGGGCGATTTTAAGTTGCGCAAAAATCTGGATACGCTCGAGTATGAGCTCTACAATGTGCCCAATGATTTGAGCGAAAAGACCAATCTTGCGAAGCAGATGCCGGAGCTTGTGGCAAGTTTGGATAAGCGCCGTGCAGACTATCTCAACCGAGTGAACGCCGAAACTGTGACCGCGACGCGTCGTAATTATCTCGCTCAGTTGCAGGGCGGCTGGCTCGAGAGTGGAGAAAAGCGCTTGGTTAAGCTTAAGGACGAACTTGCAGCCGATCCTACCAATAAGCAAAAAGCTTATGCTGTGGATGTCTCACAAAACCATGTAAACTTCCAATCCTCGCAGGAGGAAAAATGTATTCGAATGATTCGCCTCCATGAGGAGCGCGGAACCGCTGATACAAACTAATTGATCACCCATTTATTATGAAACAGCTATTGCTTTTTCTACCTCTCGTCCTCAGTGGTGCCACCTCATCGGCTGACAAGGCACCCAATTTTATTATCATTTACGCCGATGACTTAGGCTATGCCGATACGTCTGTGCAAATGATGGACGACGACTCGAGCACCAAGCACGACTTCATCCAGACGCCTGGCTTGGATCGTTTGGCGGATCTGGGCGCACGTTATACCGTTGCCTACGCGCCGACGCCGACATGTACGGGCTCGCGCATGAGCATTCAGCATGGTCAATCGTCAGCGCGCATGCAGTATCGCAATGTCTTTGACGTGCTCTCACCAATCCAGCGTCCGAATGGCTATGCGGATGAGATCACGATCGCAGAAATGCTAAAGGCTGCAGGTCGTGGTTATATCACAGCGATGTTTGGCAAGGGCAGTGGCCCAATGGGGCGTGCCGATGAATCGGGGTATGATGTAACGGATGAAAACCCCGATGAGCCCGGGGGAAATGGCAATGGTCACGGCTCATATTGGGACCCCATTTCCAAAAAAACAACATTTCCGCCCGACAATCCAAAGCGTTTGTACTCGCTGCGCGACGATTCCGTTGCCTTCATTAATGAATATGCTGGCAAGCAGCCCTTTTACATGATGGTTTCACACTACGCGCCACATATTCCATTCATGTGCACCGACGAAGCCTTTGAGCGTAATAAGGCGCGATGGATTGCAGAAGGGCGTGATACAAAAGATATTGAATCGCCTAAATCGAGTGTGAATAAAGCCATTACCTATGCGGCCATGATTGAGGAAATGGATCTGACGGTCGGCAACATTATCGATGCGCTTGTAGCGAAGGGAGAACTGGATAGCACCTACATTTTTTTCAGTTCCGACAATGGCGGTGGCTTTGCAAGATGGCACGATGTGAACGGCAAGCGAGTCCGATATAATGGGCCGCTTCAGGGAGGCAAACGCTCCATGTTTGAAGGAGGGTTGCGTGTGCCCACGCTTATTTCAGGGCCGGGTATTGAACCCGGTTCCGAGTGTCATGTCCCCATAGTCCAGTGGGATTTGTTGGCGACCTTTCATGACTTGAGCGGCAGCCAAGCGCCATTGCCCGAGAATAATGATGGTGGCAGTTTACGCGATGTATTTGAGAAGGGTAATACAGGTACGGTTGAGCGTGCGGCGCCGGGTATCATTCATCACTATACATGTCACTATCACCCGCCGATTAGCTCGATTGTGATCGGTGATTATAAACTGATGAAGCACCTTGTCTCTGGTGAGTATAAGCTTTTTAATATTCAGAAAGACTATGGCGAGGAGAATAACCTCGCCGCTCAGATGCCGGAGAAAGTTGCGAGTATGGACGCGATCCGTGAGCAGTATATCAAGGACGTTGATGGCGGCCAGATCACTGAGGTCTATCAAGCCTTGTATGACTTGATGGATGAGTTCTCACGGCGTGCGCACGAGACATACCAACGCGACCTTGCCGTGCTGCAAGCCAAGAGTCCTACCGATTTCGACGCACAGAAAGCCGTGCTGCTGAAATCCCTAAATGAGACGCTGAAACGAAATGCGATGAACAAGATCAAGACTGAGTTATTCGAAGAGTCTGGCCTATGGAAAGAGGCGAGTCTCGGCAACCAGGCTCGCAAGATTATCGATGAGACCTGGGTGGATGTGGTTCCAGATCAATCGTATTGAGTAGTCTAGCGTTTTGTGCTATAATGCCGACTATTCAAAAAATGAAAAATTTGATCCAAATCGTTTGTGGGCTTGTAGCACTTGTAGTGACTTCTCCAGCCCTTGATGCGTCTCCCGATGTTGAGGCATTCGCAGATACTCTATCGGCTACGACGAGTATGCACAAGGAACTGAAGGACGAAGCACGCACTGAGGCATTCCAAAGAACATTCTTCAACTTGAGTGTCGAGTTTCCTGTATTGGTAGACTGGATACTTCAGGATGCAGGTGTAGAAGCTTGGCAAATCGTCCTCCCCGAGCGACGTGCTGCAATCGTGCAACAGCTTTTTCATGCGCATGGATGCAGTGAGTCCTCGTCGCTTAAGGACTATCTGCAGCTTTGTGAGCAGCGCCGTGCAACACGCCTTGAATCTGTAATTCAGGACTGGGCTCCATTCAGCTTTACTGAGGGCGAGACGATTCGTAACAGTTTCTTCGGCTATACCGAAGGTCTTTCAGATGCTCGTGCTGAGCGCTATTTTAAAGCAGGAGCACGCCTTTCAATATTTGCCTTTGATGAGGGCTCAATCTACGGTAGTGTGCGCCCGCTGATTGAGGACCCACATGGTATGATGCGAGATGTGGATATCTCGTTTGATCAAGAGAGGCTGGCCTTTGCATGGAAGAAATCAGACCGACTGGATGACTATCATGTCTATGAATACTACCTGGCAACGGGTGATACCAAGCAACTCACCTTTGGCTTAGGACGTGCCGATTACGAGCCGATCTATTTGCCGGATGGTGATTTGGTTTTCGTATCGACTCGCCCAGAGCAGAGCGTGCCCTGTTGGAAATCTGAAATAAGTAATCTTTACCGAATGGATGGGGAAGGTCGCTATGTGCGTCGTCTTGCGATCGATCAGGTGCACACTATCTATCCGCAGTTGCTGACCAATGGTCGACTCAGTTATACACGCTGGGATTATAGTGATCGTGGCCAGGTATTTCCACATCCAATATTTTCCATGAACCCCGACGGGCAGGGGCAGCGAGTTTATTATGGGGGCAACTCATGGTTCCCGACTTCTTTGTTACACATGCGCCCAATCCCTGGTTCGTACAAAACTATGGCTATCGCTGCTGGGCATCATACGCACCAAAATGGTAAGCTTGTGATCATAGATGTGAACGAAGGCCGTGACGAAGGGGTGGGGCTTCACTTGATCTCTCCAAGACGAGAACATGGTTACGAGGTCGGCGCGGGGCGTGCGTCACCGGTGGTGAAAGACCGCTGGGGGCAGGAGGGCGCACAGTTCCGCTTCCCATATCCGCTTAGTGAAGAGGAGTTTTTAATTAGCTATCAACCAGACTATGGATTCGACCCGCATTGGCATTTTGAGCTCTACCAAGGCTACCGCTCATCGAATCACTATGGCCTCTATTGGATGAATGCCGACGGTGAGCGGGAGTTGCTCTGGCGTGCGCCTGATCTTGGGGTGCAACGCATGGTTTCAATGAGGCAGAAAGCACCAACCAAAACTATTCCTGATACTGTCGATTACACCAAGGATACAGGTATTTATTATGTACATGATGTGTATGCGGGACTTGGCCTAAAAGACATTCCACGTGGTGAAGCGAAAACCTTGCGTGTAGTTGAACTCGATTACCGCGCTGCACCCGTCGGTGCAAAAACGAATGGTGGCCCGGGAGGGGGGTCTATGAATAGCACACCTGTGAGCATCGGTAACGCGACATGGGATGTGAAACGCATTTTGGGAGATGCGGAAATTCATGAAGATGGCTCCGTACGTTTCGAAGTTCCAGCTATGGTATCGCAGTATCACCAAATATTGAATGCGAAGGGTCAGGTTATTCAGACCACGCGCACATGGGATACCATTCGTCCTGGCGAGCAAAAGTCCTGCATGGGCTGCCATGTAAAGGAGGATGCTAATTTCCACCCTTACCAGGAGGAGGATACGATCGCTTGGAGTCGAGAACCACAAAAACTGAAAGCGTTCTATGGTGAAGCCCGTGGCTTTAGCTTTATCAAAGAGATTCAGCCGATTTTAGATCGTAACTGTATCGACTGTCATGATGGCAGTCAGGACGAGTGCATGGACTTGCGCGGCATCGCCGTCGATGGCGCGAATAAAAATAAGCGCAAGTGGACGCGGTCGTATTTGAATTTAACCGAAGCAGAGCAGGATGATAGGGGCAGCTATCTCGCTAGACGTCCAGAAAAAGGCTTTGTGTCATGGATTAGCATGATGTCGGTGCCGGATGAAATTCCACCGTATTTTGCAGGTTCGGCAAAGAGTCCTATGGTCAAGATGCTTGAGGAAGGCCACCACGATGTGACGCTTACGGAGGAAGATTACCACAAGCTCTTTGCGTGGATTGACCTGTTAGTACCGTTTTCAGGAGACCATCGAGAGGGACACGCATGGAATGAAGAAGAAATGGCATTTTATGATTATTATGAAAGTAAGCGCAAGGCACAACATGCTGAAGAAGCGCAAAACATCGTCGATTACCTAGCACAATCTGGAGAGCATCCACTGGAGTGTGGCAGCACAGAACCGTTCACGCGGGGGTACTATAGGAGCCTCTTTACGGAGACGACCTTGAGCCCAAATGACCAAGGGCACTACAGCTTTGAGGGCGAGGTCGGGTTGATCGAAACATTGACTTTACGCAACAATGCAACGGAACGTGTGCACGTGCGTGTGCGCGATATTGACAGTGATAAAACCCATAGGGGAGCCGACATACCGCCGGGCGAAACGGTGACTATGCGCTTCCATATTCCAATCCACACGGGAAATAGTTTTATTGAGAGCACAGTTGATGGTGTGAATTTAACGATCGTGGAAGCGCTGGGTGTTCGTTTCGAGGAACTCCCTTCCAATGCAGGGTATCGAAGACACCGCTACGCCCTTGGTCCTCGGGAGTAGTTGTAGCTTTATTAGTGTTATTTTATCGATGTATTCATGGATCGTAACACGAAACATCTAGGTGCAGGTAAATGAGAACAAAAAGCTTTGTCGCAGTAGCAATCATTCTGCTTAGTCTCATTTGCCAACAGTCAATGCTGACAGCGGCGCCACCGAATTTCGTAATCATCTATATCGATGATCTCGGATGGACCAATACGAGTGTGTTGATGGATTCCCGCTATCCAAACAACAAACAGAGTTTTTACGAAACACCCAATATTGAAGAATTGGCCAAGATGGGGATGCGCTTTTCTAATGCATATGCCCCAGCCTCCGTCTGTACGCCATCACGAAAGTCGATACAGATTGGGAAGTCGCCGGCGCGCATCGGTTACACTTATAATGGCAATCCTCTGAACATCAGAAATATGAAATCGTGGGCCGATGAAACGACTCTTGCGGATGTTTTGAAAGCATCTGGTCAGAATTATATTACGGCTCTGTTTGGCAAAGGGGTGCACGAACCTGTCGCAGGTTTTGGTTATGATGTGGTCGACGACCAGCATGGTGTTAACGGTAATGGTGGAGGCGAATGGTATCGAAAAGGCGTCCCCGTTGCATCCGAAGATCCAAAGCAGGTGTATTCGCTGACTGAGAAATCTGAGCAATTCATACAAGACTATGCAGGCAAGCGCCCCTTTTTCCTCATGCTCTCGCATTATACCGTGCATTCACCGCTAACGTCCACTAGCGCGGTTTTTAAAAAGTATGAGGCTAGAGGAGCTACTTTTCCTAATGGTGATCCACGTACTGAAAAGAAACAACAGCAAATGGCTGCCATGATCGAAGAGATGGACAGAAGTGTCGGTCGTGTCCTCGATGCGCTCGAAAAGGCGGGAGTGACCGAAAACACTTATATTATTTTTACCTCCGATAATGGCGGCTATATTTCGGTCGCGCACGATCAACTACGTGGTAAGAAGGGGAATCTTTTTGAGGATGGACTCCGAGTTCCGATGATTGTCGCCGGCCCCAATATTCCAAAAAGCACGCAATGCGATATTCCAATAAACCACTGGGACTTTCTGCCGACCTTTCATGACTTGGTAGACGCTAAAGATCCTTTACCAGAGGACTTAGATGGCGGAAGTCTGCGGAGTCTATTTGAGCAGGGCAATGCAGGCCAAGTCGAACGAACCGAAGAGGCATTTGTATTCCATATGCCCTATGCGCGTATGCCTCCGGTGTCTGCTATTCGGAAGGGGAATTA
>JAKVCM010000078.1 GCA_022448605.1 Puniceicoccaceae bacterium
CAAAGCTGCCTTCGCTAAAGCCGGCGCCACTCGCTTCGGCTCAGGCTGGGCATGGCTTGTCGTACAACCAGATGGCTCTCTTGCTGTCACATCGACGCCGAATCAGGATAATCCAAAAATGCAGGGATATGTAGAGATCGAAGGCACTCCCGTTTTAGGTCTCGATGTTTGGGAACACGCATATTATCTGAAATACCAAAATCTACGACCAAAGTATATTGAAGCTTTCTGGAATTTAGTTGATTGGAATGTAGCCGAACAGAACTACACGCAAGCAAAGACGTAATACCTCTAATTATCACAAGCTGCTTAATTTTGAAAAGGCTATTTCCTTGTAGATAGGGGCCTCTCTTGTTCACCCTATCTACTTTCTAATGCCTTTATTATGGGCAGCCTTAACTTGAGAAATACGCTTACGCTGTTCAGGGTGTTTTTTCTCGAACGCTTTATCACCTTGTTTTTTGCGGCGATGCTTATCTTGAATCTCGCGACTTTGCCTAGGCGCGCCTCTTCCAGCAAGGCTACTCTGAACTCCTTTGCCATCTTCACCCTCTGCGTAGCGCTTTTGTTTTCCCACAAGATCAAAACGTATGGGGCATCCCTTCAGTTGAAATTCATGCAGCAGTCCCTTCTCTAAATAACGACGGTAAGTCGGATCTAGTCGCTCTATGCGGTTACAATAAAAGCGCAAACGCAGAGGACGACTGCCAGTTTGCACTGCATAAAATACTTTGAAACGCTTAATACCTACCATTTTCGGCGCGCGCGCAGTTAATAGGTCCTGCACCAAGCGGTTGAGTCGCCCCGTAGGCAATTGCATATCCAAGCTCGCCTCAATTCCAGCTGCTGCCTCGAGTAATGACTCAACTTTAAATCCTTTTAAAGCGGATACAAAAAGAACGGGCGGATCTGGTAAGAAAAAAAGTTGTTTGCGTAAAGACGTCTCATAATGCGTCAAGAAATGTTTCAAATTTTTAAATCCATTCACAGGCTCTTCATCCCAGCGCTCTTTAATCTTATCATACTTATTCACCACGATAATGATGGCCTTACCTGCATCCATGATGTCTCCGGCAAGCGCTTGATCCTGCTTTGTGACTCCATCAGCAGCATCTATAACTAAGAAGACGACATCGGAGCGCTCGAGTGAATGCTGTGTGCGTACGTTGGAAAAATACTCGACTGGATCCCCGACTTTACGCTTCGAGCGTATGCCTGCAGTGTCCGCCAAGCGGAACTTAATCGATTCTCCATCCTTAGCATGGTCTAAATCTAGCTCTACTGAATCGCGCGTAGTTCCTGGTACATCGGAAACAATTAGACGCGTAGACTTAAGCAATGCATTACCAAGCGAAGACTTGCCTACATTTGGTCGACCGACCAAAGAAATTCGGATTCGTTTCTCATTATCGCCTGCCGAACCTTCGGGCTTAGGGCCTAAGCTATCCGTTAGCGCAGCTTCTAAGGATTGAATTCCACGCCCATGTTCCGCGGAGACGCGAATAGGATCTCCTAATCCTAGCC
>JAKVCM010000079.1 GCA_022448605.1 Puniceicoccaceae bacterium
GTCTGTGGTAAATAATTGTTCACTTGTGGAATCTCTCCTGAATAAGAAGCACACGTCACTGGCATATCACGCGACTCGTTGGTCAGTTGCAGCACGAGAGGTAGTGATTGGTTGGGTATATACCGCATACAATCTTGCGGATGCACTCACAAAAAGGCTACCTAGACCACAGAGAGAGCGTCTATTTTGGAACTGGACATATTAGGGAACGAATTGGCCATTGTATGACCATTTCGCGGGGACCAAGTAATTCTAGCAAAGATATCAAGAAGATGGAATAGCAAAGATAGCAAGAAGATGTAGGAAGATACGAAATTACCTCTTTACTATTTTGCTAAAATAAGACACAACTTTTTCTCCCTTGTTCGCCTTGCTCACGTCGTATCTCTTTATGTAAGTGCTCGTCATTTGATTACTTTGGTTTATCAGACCCAATCGCTTGAAACGAGTGGGACATGACCATTATGTCTCCATAATCGTACGTGTGTCTTTGTGAATCGTACCGAAGCGTTCGCTGCCATGTGTACGTCCTGCGCACACGTCGCCCCTCCACACGGACATAATGGCATGCCCCTCTATATCTAAAATAACTGGGTTAAACCGGAAGTAGCCCAATGGGCGCGATAAATACTACGTTAATTATCAAAATCGGCTAAAAGAGTCGGAAGAAGCCCACGTTGGCTCGATACGATAACGAATCATGACAGACGCTGTCACAGTGGAACCTTGAAGTTCCCAAAGGCACAGATTTCTGCCGATGACAGTTTGTCTCACCTCATGACTGCGTCATATTTTAACAGAAAATGGCTGCTGTTGCACCTGTTAATACAGTCGAAGCTTCTCTCCAACTCTGTGGAGTGCCAAATGCACCCGTATTTGGAGGGCAGACGCCAGTAACGCGCGTAGCCGAACAAGTGTTTATGAACGCATTTGATACATGCCTTAGTATCACTGTTGAAGATGTAAAGGACGCCATCACCGGGTTTACCAAGCTACCGGCCACAAATGGTCGCATCCCATTTCAACCAGGTGTCAAGCGCTTAATCATTGCATTTGTTCAGTGGACGCGCACCGAGCTACGTTGTGGGCGAGACCCAACTAACACGCCATTTCCCATTGGTGATGTCGTGAAACTACACCATGATTTAAAATCGTGTGTAAATTTTGAAAAACAGGCTGATCTACTCGCTGGACAAGCCAAACCCAAACCATTTAATGTACACCTACAATGGATGGATTGGGAGCCCACGTTTACAAACTATATCAAGTTGATACCAGGAATCACAGGAATCCCCCTGGCCTACGTCATCCGTCGAAACGCCACGGCGGATCCAACTGTTTTGACTCCTATACATGCACACTACATTGCAAACGCTCCCCTTGTCGGACAAACCTACGATCAGGACGCAAATCGCGTTTTTACCCTACTCCTTACATTTTTAACCGATTACCCCGAATGTGAAACTATCATCCGAACTTCTACGGAAACGGATGGTCGAGTCGCCTTCCAAGCGCTGGTGACAAGGTTTGAAGGTACAGGCGCACTTGCTGTGGATCTCATCGCTGCTGAGTCTGTCATTGAAAACTTGTACTACTCCGGCGAAAAACCCCCTCAAATGGATTGGGATACTTTTGAAAAGGATCTCAAGCACG
>JAKVCM010000008.1 GCA_022448605.1 Puniceicoccaceae bacterium
ACTGCTGTAGGCACTGGTTAGTTCGTAGAGGTAAATACAGAGGAAGTGGGGGCGCAGATCGTTGATCGTGAGTTCGAGTGCGCCGACGAAGCCCACCAGCTTGCGCGCAAGCGCCATTTCAGTCTCGGTCTCCAACTGACTAGAGCCTTCTATTGGCGCTTCGGGGTCGATGCCAACTTTACGGAAGATGCTGTTAATACGCGCGACGGCATAGAGTAAGTAGGGCGCGGTGTTGCCCTCAAAGCTTAGGAGACGATCCCAATTAAAGACGTAGTCTTGTGTGCGATTGCTAGAGAGATCGGCGTATTTCATCGCACCGATACCGACAGACTCGGCGATCTCGCGGCGCTCGGACTCGTCGAGGTCGGGATTCTTTTCGGTGACTACTTCGTAGGCGCGACTACGAGCTTCGTCGAGCAGCGCCTGTAATTTGATTGATTCACCGGACTTGGTTTTGAAGGGTTTTTTATCTGCTCCTAAGATGGTGCCCCAAAAGACGTGGTTCATTTCGGGCAGTTCGTAGCCCTTAGCCTTAAACCATTTTTGTGTAGTCAGGAACAGTTGCTGAAAGTGATCCTGCTGGCGGGCATCGGTCAGATAAATGATCTCCTCAGCCTTGAACTCTTCAAGGCGGTAGAGTACGGTGGCTAGGTCGGTCGAGGCGTAGTTGCTTGCGCCGTCCCTCTTACGTATGTTGAACGGGTAGGGGCGCTCGTTATCGCGGGCGAATTTTTTGACCTCGTCGTGCCAAACGACGAGTGCGCCGCCGCTTTCTTCGGCGAGACCAATCTCGGTCAATTCTTCGTAGATGCGCTCCACCTTGTCGCGGTAAAAGGATTCGCCAAGGGTGACGTCGATTTCGACGCCTATTTGAGCGAAGAGCTTGTCGAAAGCGACTTTAGAGATCTCCACGATTTGTTCCCAGATAGCAGTGTTTTCCGCGTCGCCTTTTTGCAGTAGGACGAGCTCATTACGGGAAATTTCCCGTAGCTCAGGCTGCTCGGATTCCAAGGCGGAGCCATCTTTGTAGACTTGGTCGAGGGCTATGAGGGCTTCTTCGCCGAGATTGGCGAGGTTGATCTTGTCGCGCTTGATCATCATGATCAGCGTACCGAAGTTGGTGCCCCAGTCGCCGATGTGGTTGTCGCGAACAAGATCGGCTCCGCAGAAATCTAGGAGGCGCGAGATTGCTTGACCGATGACCATCGGACGGAGGTGCCCAATGTGGGCTTGTTTTGCGGTGTTGGCGCTAGGGTAGTCGATGATGACTTTACGCCCGTTTTTGAGTTCTTTTGCGCCGCTTTGGTAGTCGGACTTGCTGGAGTAGGTGAGCTGCCAGTCCCAGATGAACTTGGGCGAGAGTTTGAAGTTAATAAAACCGGGGCCAGCTAGCGATAGCTCGACGAGTTCGGGGTCAAATTGACCGGAGGCTTGGGCGGCATCAATTAGTTTTTGTCCTAGTTCCCGAGGCTTAGCTTGCTGACGCTTGGCAAAGCCAAGCACTCCATTAGCCTGATAATCTCCAAACTTTGGATCAGCGGGACGCATGCCAGGGTCAAAGTCTACGCCGAAACCTTCGGTTTTGGCAGCGACTTGGCGTAAGATTTGATCAATCGCTTGGGATGGGTTGAACCAGGTGTACATAGGAGTTTAGGAAAGCTCGGAGGCTCTAAGGGGCAAGCCTGAATGGATAGTTTAGCTCGCCTCATAAGTCTGTTCAACTGCTTGATCCTCTTGGCATCGGTGCTTGCGCTGAATGAGACTTCGTACTTCGTTTAATAGGGTATGCTTCACATCATCCTTTTTAATCCGGAACTCCCCCAAATTACGGGTAACATCGGTCGCCTTTGTGCAATCACCGAGAGCCGCTTGCATTTGATTCATCCACTTGGCTTCACTATTACGGATAAACATCTTAGGCGAAGTGGGATGGACTACTGGAAGTCGCTTGATGTCCACCACCATGAAAACTGGGAGGCTTTCGAGCTCAGCCCTGTAGCCCCCAAACGGCTATGGCTTTTGACTTCACGCGCGAATCATGCGTATTGGGATGTCGAATACGCCGATGACGATGGGCTCGTCTTTGGGAGTGAGGGGCATGGTGCGCCCGATTGGCTGCATACTAAGATGGAAGGTCAGCGTCTGACGATTCCACATAAAAATGACACGCTACGTTCGCTCAATCTGTCGACCTCTGTTGGTATTGTAGCTTACGAGGGCTTACGGCAATTGAGGTAGCTATAACTCTTTTTAATTAAGCCTTTTCGTGCGCGATCACGGTAGCAATGATTTGGTCTTGCTCGGATTCGCTCAGGTAGGGGTGAAAGGGAAGGCTGATCACTTCCTTCGCTGCCTTGTCTGTCTCTGGGAATGTTTTTTTGGCACAAGGCAGATCCGCGAAGACGGCTTGTAGGTGCAGGGGTTTGCGATAGTAAACGGCGCTGGGGATGTCGGCAGCTTTTAAAGCCTCGCCCAGACTGTTGCGGTCGCGCGGGCGAATGGTGTATTGGGCGTAAATGTGGGTGTTTCCAGGATGAATTACGGGGACTGTAAGGTGATCCTTAAGTGCTTCAGAGTAGCGGGCACCGACTTGCTGGCGCAGGGTAATCTCTTCGTCGCGGAAGTTTGCAAATTTGGCCTTTATTATGGCAGCCTGCAAGCTGTCACAGCGGCCGTTGGTGCCCAAGATATAGTGCGACTCGCGCTCTTTGCAGCCATGATTAGTCACAGCGCGGAGGGCTTCGCCCAGTTGCGTATCGGCGGTGAAGACAGCGCCACCATCGCCATAAGCGCCGAGTGGTTTAGCGGGAAAAAAGCTAGTGCAGGAGACAGCGCCGATCGTGCCGCTCTTGCGTCCGTTTTGTTCCGCTCCGAAGCTCTGGGCCGCGTCTTCGATAATCTTGAGGCCATGTTTTTCGGCAATTGCTTCGAGGGCGGAATAATCAGCCATTTGGCCGAAGAGGTTGACCGCTATAATTGCTTTGGTCTTGGCTGTAATGCGCTTCTCTACCTCCTTGGGGTCGATGTTGTAAGTGTCGGCCTCGATGTCGGCAAAGACGGGCTTTGCGCCAACAAGCGCGATGGTCTCTGCCGTACTAATCCAAGTAAAGGGAGTGGTGATGACTTCGTCGCCTGAACCAATACCAAGGGCGCGGAGTGCAACTTCAAGTGCCATCGTGCCACTGGCGACGGCTACGCAGTCGAGTGGATTTGTACCGCCTAGGAATTCGCCAAGTGTGGCTTCGAGTTCATAGACCTCTGGACCATTAATGTAGAGACCGTGTTCAAAGACTTTGGCGACTGCGGCGTCAATTTGTGAGCTGCTTTTTTGATGGATGGCTTTGATGTCGATGAATTGCATGTTAAATGGATGAACCTAGTCTATCATTGCTGTCTTAAGAGGTCTTTAGGAATAAACCAAGCAAATGTTCATCGACCGTGGTGGCGGCGATTCTATCAAAAAGGATGTGAGACTAGACTCTTCATTGAAGAGTGGGATAAAGACGACAATTAATGGTCCGCTAGGTGTAGATGAAGTTGTCCTAGATTGGCTTTGAGAAGAGCCTACTGTTTTTATATACGCAAAAAAACGCCACTCCCGAAAGAGTGGCGTTGATTTAAGCCTTGTGGGCTTGGAACCTTTTTCCAAAGCTGCCCAGTCGCCTTACTTGTAATTAGCTTCGACTTCAGCGACTGTCTTGGAGACGCGGGAGACGATTTGGTAAGGGTCACCTTGTGAGTTCGGACGGCGGTCTTCGAGGTAGCCCTTGTAAGCATCGTCTTTGACGAAGCCGTGTGGGACACGGATCGAAGCACCACGGTCAGCCACTCCCCAAGAGAACTTGTCAATGGACTGTGTTTCGTGCAAGCCGGTGAGGCGCATATGATTGTCAGGGCCGTATGCAGCGATGTGTTCGTCCTTATACTCTTCGAACTTATCCATGAGTTTAAGGAAGTATTCTTTGCCGCCAGTATCGCGCATGTAGGCTGTCGAGAAGTTACAGTGCATTCCAGAACCGTTCCAATCACCAGTGTATGGTTTACAGTGATACTCCACATCTACTCCGTATTTCTCGCACAGGCGCTGCAAAATGTAGCGAGCAACCCAGACTTGGTCACAAGCATTGTGGGCTCCTTTTCCAAAGATTTGAAATTCCCACTGGCCCTTGGCGACTTCGCCGTTGATGCCTTCGTGGTTGATGCCTGCATCAAGACAAAGGTCGAGGTGCTCTTCAACGATGGAGCGAGCGATGTCACCGACCGATGAATATCCAGCGCCACAGTAGTATTTTCCTTGAGGCTGAGGATAGCCTTCTTCTGGCCAGCCCAGAGCACGACCATCCTGCATGAGGAAATACTCTTGCTCGAGCCCTACCCAAAGACCCTCATCTTCGGGGATCGTTGCGCGTGCGTTTGATGGGTGAGCTGTACCATCTGGCATGAGGACTTCACACATGACAAGGAAAGCATTTTTACGAGTGCTGTCAGGGAAGAGAGCAACTGGCTTTAGCATGCAGTCTGAGCTACTGCCTTCGGCTTGCTGTGTCGAGCTGCCGTCGAAGCCCCACATTGGGCAGTCTTCGAGAGACCATTTTTCGACATCGCCTTCTTTGATGCAGGTCTTGCCGCGGAGGTTAGGCACGGGTGTGTAACCGTCGAGCCAGAGGTATTCTAATTTAATTTTTGCCATGTTATTCTGTGTTTTGTCAGGTTGTTGATTGACTGTTGAGTTTCAGCAGGTGGCTGGACTTAGCCGAAAACCCGCGCGTTAATTGAGCAGTCTGCATGCCAATGCTTTCTACTTGAGGATATTTGTTAAGGTATAGAAATAGAACTTTTTCAATGTTTTGTTCAAATCTTGCCTTTGCACAAGAGAAACCCTGCAATTTTATTAAATTTATGGAAGAAGCCAAAAATACAGCCCGTGCGGTCGTTCGCATCGGTTATGATGGTCTTGTGCACAAGACTTTTAAGGGACCACAAGCCCGCGAGCGCTACGAAAATGAGCTGCGCGTACTCCAGTTTCTCAATCAACAGGGCTGCAGCTTCGTTCCTAAGGTCGTGAAAGTATATGATCCTGAGCTCTATCTCGTCACGACTAATTGTGGCGCACGTATTGATCATCTTAGCGACAAGAAGAAGGAGCTAATCTTCGCCGAGCTGGAGCAGTATGGTGTCTGCCACGAAGATGCCGAGCTACGCAACATTACCTATAATTCTCAAATGGGGCGCTTTTGCGTTATTGATTTTGAGTTTGCGACTATTCTCGAACCAGGTTATCCGCCGTCGCCCAAGATGGAGTCAGTCGCCGACCGTGGTGCTTGGCAACGAAAGGGTAGCGATGAGTGAAGCTGGGCAAAAGGAAGTAAATGGGGCACGGACCATCCAATGGTCCGGACTGAGTGACGTAGGACGCTTCCGCAAAAATAACCAAGATGCCTTTCTCGCGCTGGCGCTCAACGGCGAGGGCGTGCGCCGCCTCGGTAAATACGGTGAGGCGGAGCTCAATGAGAGCGACTATATTTTTGCCGTCAGTGATGGTATGGGGGGAGCGAACGCGGGCGAATTCGCCAGCCAGATCGCGGTAGAGAAAATCACACAGCTGTTGCCACAATCCTTCAGTGCGGCGGCAGATGGCATCGCGGTCGGCTATCAAGATTTGC
This sequence comes from Puniceicoccaceae bacterium, assembly GCA_022448605.1. Lineage (GTDB taxonomy): Bacteria > Verrucomicrobiota > Verrucomicrobiia > Opitutales > Coraliomargaritaceae > Thalassobacterium. The sequence continues at coordinate 5,664 of JAKVCM010000008.1, forward strand.
TCGGAGAGCTTTTTGATCAGATACACCGCGAACTTACTAAATTGGAGCAAGCTTACGCGGAGCTCAGCGGTATGGGAGCCACGCTCAGTCTATGTTGGGTTCGCCCAGATAGGGCCTATTTCGCGCATGTTGGCGACAGCCGCATCTATCATTTACCCGCGACTGGAGGTATTCAGCAGCTTAGCCACGACCACACGCATGTTGGCTGGCAGCAGCGTCAGGGTGAACTAAGTGAGACTCAAGCGCGTAACCACCCAGGACGCAACGGGCTCCAGCAAGTGCTCGGTGGCAAGAATCAAAACCTAAGCCCACAGTTCGGAGGTGTTGGCCACGAGACAGGTGATGCCTTCCTGATTTGTTCTGATGGCTTAGTTGAGGGTCTTTGGAGTAGTGGGATGAAACGGCTTATTCGCAATCCGTCGAAGGATGCCTCTGCCGACGTCGCAGAGCGCCTTGTGAGCGAGGCCGTACAAACGGACGGCAAAGATAACACCACTGCGCTGGTTTTTGAAATGATTTGAGCGCCAGTGCAAAGCGCATCATCGGTTACGATATTGGCCATGGAAGCCCCTAATTTATTATGATACCCAAGCGTCAAATCCCCAACGAAATCATTGACAGCTAGATCCAAAAATACGGAATACAGATTTTCAACTGATGCTCAGGTGGTGGAATGGCAGACACGCCACGTTCAGGTCGTGGTGCCCTCACGGGCGTGAGGGTTCAAATCCCTCTCTGAGTACTTATTACCTACAAATGCAGAATGACTTTTTGTTGCCTGAAAATATAAACGTGGCCTATTCCTCAATTTTAAAACGGAAAAACTTGGTATCTGTATCTGCTGGGATAGTCATAGTGGCTGGATCACCAGTATCTTCCCATGATTGAAGATCAGAACTTTCTTCCATCTGTAACTGCACCGTAGCTTGGTTGCCAGATACTTCTATCATTGTGGAGCCAGGACGGAGGTCTATGACTTCATCAATTGATAACTTTGAACTATTGTTTAAAATCAGTTCATCAATAATTGTAACAAGAGATTGGAGAGTATCTGCAACCAATGGATTACTTCCGATTTCAATTTCTTTATCATCTAGTATAGAGTCATTATCATCATCAGAGTCTTCATTGTTTCCTATATTATCTCCGTCTGTGTCTGTATCCTCAGAGGGGTCATTTGGGAAAGCATCTTGTTCATCTATTGTGCCATCTTCGTCACTATCAATGACAGGTTCAATGACAGGTTGACCATCAAAGTAAATGGTAGGAGAAATGTTAGAAAGGAGAGGAAAAGAAGTATTACTGCCATCGGGGGGAATAACCCAACTAGGGTCTGTGTAAATATAGATAACCCCTAAACTTGTATAAATGATGGCACAAAAGCTCCTGAATTCCACAGGGTCTGTCGGCAATCCACCACCAACTTCAAAAGTTATACCCATTTGATAAATATTACCAAAACTGGGATGATTAAAAGGAATGATGGTGGGCGCAAAAGATTGAGAAGAGGTAGCGAGAGAGTTTAAATACCAACTATCACTTGTATCGATTGCATTTTGAAGTTCTGGAGTAATTATATGTAGTTGAGCTGGAAGATCAATTTCTAATGGATTTCCAGTCTGATCTCGTGGATCAATAAGTAGAGGACCACTGAATGTTACTGATGAATAAGCAGATGAAACAAATAATTGTAAAAGTAGAAATATTTTAAATGAAGTTTTGATAGTAACCTAGCTATAAAAGACTCTCAGAATTAAAAGAAAAAACCGCCAAACTTTGAAAGCACACTCCCCCAAAGCATATCGGGCAGAGTGAAGGATTCTGTTTTCTAAAATGGGTGGGGCAGGCTAAGTCCTAAGAAAATCCTGCATTTGAGGTGTCTTTATGTGCGCTAAAGTGTGGTAAAGTGCACTTGCCCAATAGCTTGTCACGTTTTCCCCTAAGAGAGTGCGAGGTTTCAAATCCCTCTCTGAGTACCATTCGCCCCGCTCGGCAGAGCGCTACATTCTGACTAGAACAGAATCAGAATAGACTAAAGATTGCTTGGCTTACTTCTTGGGTAAGATGACTCGTCGGCGGGGGACTGTTTTTTTACTGCCGTTGTTAGTATTTGGTTTGGTAACATTTTGTAATGGTGGAGGGAGCCCCGGTTGCTTATCATTGCCGATTGTATTAATCGGCGGGCTGACGGAGGCAACTACTGGGAGGGGCGAGGAGTTGGCTGCAATTAAGGTAATTCGCTCGGTGCGGCCGCTCATGCTAACTGTGAGTGATTGGGAGCCCGAATCGTAGTTACGGACGGAGATACCTTGCGCGGCCGCTTCGTTTTCTTTCAGCCAATAGCTCTTTTGATCGCGTTTGTTAAATAGGCTGAATTGATATTGGCCCTTCATCTTAACGAGTCCGCGAAACTCAATCTCCCGACTAATTGGGCCGTTGGATTGCACGACAGGCTTTGGCACTTCTTTCTTTTCTCCGAAGCCAGGTGGAAGAAAAGGATTGCTATTTTCGAGCGATTCCGCGCTAAGCACGGAGGCACCAGTAAGCAGAGCGAAAGCGAAGCCTCTGTGGAATACTCTTTTCGTGGATTGTGCGAAATCTGAAGATGATCGGATCATTATTTAACGGCGAAAGAAGCGTGGCCAGGTGCGTTTTTTGATTTCTTTTGCTTCCTTTTCCTCGAATTTACTGCCTTCTAGGTAGATGTCACCAGTAGTGTCTTCTTCTAGATAAGTTTTGATAACTTCTTCCTCGGAAGCATTTTCAATGTATGCTTCGGCCAAGACTTTTGCTTCTTCTGGTCTATGCAATACAGTCGGGCGAATAAATATAACTACTTCTGTGCGTTCGTAATCATCTGTGGAAGCACCTAAGATACTGCGAATGATTGGTAATCGGCCAAAAAACGGAAAATAGTTATTGCTGTCAGTATTTGTATTCTCCTGTAAACCACCTAAAACTATGATTTCCCTGTCTTTGACGCTAATCGTAGAAGTCGCCTCTCGCACACCGATAATTGGTTGGTCGTTGCCATCAATAGAAATATTCTCAATTACGTTTTCTACTGTTTGTTCGATGACCATCTGAACGGTTCCGTCGGCTCCGATTAAGGGAGTGACTGTGAGTTTGATACCAATGTCACGGTATTCGACAGCGCTTCGGGTGTTGAGAGTGGAGCTCACACCAGAGGTTGTTGAAGCCGTAATAATGGGTTGTGAGCGACTCACGTTAATAATGCCTTCCTCATTGTGACTAACGACTATGCGTGGGGCGGAAAGTACGCGAGTATCGCTGTCAGTATTGGTTGGGGTGATGTCTGTCGTTAGTGAAAAACTACTTGGATTGTCCATCGATATCGTGCCTCCCGAGAAGGTAATGCCTCCCGCAGTTCCGGTAGCAATGTCAGTGAAAGTGCGAGCCGCACCATCGTAAACGAATTTGAAACTTTCTAAGCCGCTAGTTTGTTTTTCATTAAGTGTGACTTGAGTAATAATAGCTTCGATTAGAACCTGCGGCAATGGAATATCGATTTTTTCTATGAGTTCTTTGAGCGTCTTTAAGTCCTGCTGTGTCCCGTAAGCGACGATAGAGTTAGTGCGTTCATCCGCGGCTAGGCCGACAAAGTTAGAAAATTGCAAAGAACTGTTGGCTTCGGTAATGCCAGCAGAGGAGGCTGGTGCATTAGCTTCAACAGCAGGCGCGTTATTGCTTCCGCGATTACTAGCGTTATTAGTGCGTTCGTTTTCGCGGGCTACTTGGGCATCTTCTTCGCGGCCTTCTTTTTGCCCAGAGATAATGTCTTCGATGATGGGGACTACTTCTTCGGCTTTAGCTTGGCGAAGCTGAAAGACTTCGCTGGCGGTGAGTGGTGCGGCATCGACATCGACGCTCTGGATCACATCCATAATGATTTCCAAGTTACCAGGGTGGGTGATGATGATGATTTGGTTCGTCCGTTCGTCGGCAGTCACGCTTGTATTTCCTTCAAGGTAGCTTTTGAGCGGGCCTTGGATGAGATTTTCGATGCGTTCTTGCATCTCCACGGCTTGCACGAAGTCGAGTTTGATGAATTTGATCTCTTCGCGAATGACTTGCGCACGGTCCGCATCTTTGAAGATGGTTTCGATGCGTTGTATGTTTACGAGGGCATCGGTAATGAGTAGTGCATTGGACTTAGGGAAGGGCAGCACGCTGGAATTTTGGGATACGAGGTTTTGGACGAGGGGCGCGCCTGCCTCGACTGCATTGAGGTAATCGAGCTTGAAAAGTTTGGCGTAAATTTGCTGGCTGGCGTCGAGTTCAAGGCTACTGCCTGCAAGCATGATGGGAACTTGACTGTTTACGTTGGTCGCAGGGACGGCCTTCATGAAGCGCCCTCCCATATCGGTCAGCATGATGCCGTTAAGGGTCAGTAAACTTTCGAGGGCAAGCACTGCCTCGCGCTTCGTCATGGCGCCGCGAGAGTTAAAATTAAATTTAGAGACGGGCAGGTCTTGGCGGCGCAGAATGATCTTATTTGTGAGTTGCTCCAGTAGGACGAGGACTTGATTGGCGGTGTCATCGACCAGCATGATTTCACCGACGATGGCTTCGGGTTCTTCTAGCTCGGGCTCGGCGGGCGTGATCATACCCTTAGGTTGGGCCGTGGGTGAGGCGAGGACTCGGGCGCGCGACCCGTCTGTATCCTGCGCGTAACCATGGCTAGTGAGGATCAATAGTGCGCTTAGTGAGATGATTGAGATGAAGCGGAGCATTACAGGTTCGGGTCTTTTAGGTCGAAAGAATTGATTTCATATCGTATATCAAGTTGTGAGGGATTACGACGGTCTTTTTGGATACGTATGCTTTGGATGTTAATATAGGGCGTCTCTTTTTGAAATAGGTTATTGATCTGAATCAGTTGGGCAATGGAAATTCGGCCGAGACGGACACGTAGATTGTGGTCGTTAAAGATCTCGCCCTCACGGGTACGGACAGGGTCGATGTCTGCGGAGAGACCACAGCGACGAATGAGGTTGTCTATGTGGCCGGAAAGCTGTGCGGCAGCGAATGTTTTGGAAGGGTCGACGCGCTCCAGAGCGACGGCGAGTTGTTCGGTTAATAGGTTGCTACGGTCAAGCCATTGCTGTTGAGTTTGTAGCTCTACCCTAGTGAGTTTGCGTTGTGCATTCCACTCAGACAAGCGGCCAAGCCAGTTGTTCGACCATAGCAATAGAATGACGAGCACGAAGAGTAAGGAGAGGAGTTTTTCCCGCAAGCTCATGCGCTTGTAGAGGGCACGCAATCTGCCTTTTGAGTCGCTCACGGAGTCATGACTCCTTTCGTATCGGCTGTTTCGGGTTCGTTGTGCGTATAATCGAGGGTCACGGTGAAGCTAGTCTTGCTATCGCGGGTAATGTACTTGGGCTCTCCAACGAGTTGAAACTTTCCTGACTGACTGAGCGATTTGGTGTAGACGTTAAGCTCGTTGATTGTGTTAGCTTTGCCTTCAATCGTGAGGCGATTACTGCGTTCGATGAAGGTTTCGTCGTATTCGATCCCTGTTTTTCCGAGCGCTATACGAATTTCATTTGCAGCAGTGAGCATGGAAATGGGGCGTAGTTCGTTCTGCGCGACTTGATCAAGCTTATTTAATAGGCTGTGCTTGTCCTCTATCCGACGGACGCTGTTAGCCTGTTCGTCGATTTTGGCTGTGTAGCTGCCCAGCCAAAACTCACCCGCAAAAACTAGGCCTTCGAGCACGACAAGTGTGATGGCAAAGATGGCCGCGTAGCCCATGATCCGCGTTACAAGACTAGTCGTACGGCGGGCGCTGCGTTCAACAGTTTTGAAATTACTTGGGCGGATGTCGGCACTCCAAAGTGAAGCCTCGTCTGGCTCTAGGGGCGACCAGAGCCCGTCGGCAGGTGCTTCGCCGAGTGTTTCAAATTTGAAAGTAGGGATGCCTTGTTCACTCAATTCGACAGGTAACAGTTTGAGGTGGATGCTTTGGCCTTTGCTGTGGGGGGTATCACTGCCTGCGGGTAGGCTACGCATGTTTTCAGGCGAGCCTCCGCTGCTAGGAAGTAGAAAGCTGGTGGTGTAATGCTCGCCTTCGAGGACGACCTCGGTATCGCGGGTAAAGCGTGCACCTCTTAAGGTTGTAAAATCTGGGAGCACCCAAGTGTAGCTTTCCAACTCTGCGTGGCCTGCGAGTTTGAGTCGGTCTTTGAGCGCAGCGTAAATGAGTAGATGTTGGCCGTTAGGAGCACATGAAAATCCCCAGCGTAGTTGATCAAGTGGGAAGGGGGAGACGGCCTCCATGCTCAATTCGGCGAAGTCGCCTAATTCGGCAGGGCTTAGTGCAGCGGGCACTTCGACTTTTTCGATGAAAAAGTATTCCGCAGGTAGAACAAGCACGTCCGGCAGTGGCACGCTCTCGGGCTCGGGTGCTATTTGGGTAGGTTCGCTCACGACTTGTGTATTAAGCTTAGAATGAATCGCTTTCTTCAGCGATGTCTAGCGCCGAATAGCGAGCAGGCGGGCTACTCGGTCGTCCTTGAGTGTATTCGGAAACTTGGAGGATTTTAAATGGATAGCCGATGGCCTCTTGTTCGCTGAGCGTTCCAGTCTTGGGCGTGTCGTCTGAATCCCCGCCTGGGACGCTGCCGCTGGCACCTTCATCAGTGTTAAAATTTGGTTCGACCAGTGCGCTAACAGTAAAGGGTGCTTGACCGCGCCAGATGCTCACGGTGACGCGGAGAAGGCTGACCTCGACGCCGCCGCTACCGCTACTGGCTGACCCGGGCAATTGCTGTAGATAGGGTAGGTCATTGAGTCCATCGAAGAGACGGTCTTCATCAAAGCCGCCTTGCAGAGCGATCAGTTCTAGCACTGGCTGAGAGCTACTATTAATGTTGACCGCGCCTGCGTTAATGACCGAGACCATGCTCTCGAGCTTGGCAAAGAGTTCGTTGGGCACACCGTTCTCGTCGAAAAATTTGTTCTCCCAAATTTCGAGTAGGCCTAGCTCTTCGAGATTCTGAAGAGGGCGATTAGCTGCACGGTAGGCGGGCTTACGACGGAGGTAGTCTTCCGACTCCGCCCCATTAAGCCGGCGGCTTTCATCGGGATCAATCCAGTCGAGCAGCATACTGCTGAGCTCTCTAGCTGTGCCGAAGTCGAAATCGAAGCTTTCTTCCAGCATCTGGTTGAGTAGTGCTTCGTCCATTGTGTTGATTGAGAGCTTATTGCTTTCGTCTTGGATCTGAATCTTTAGTTCCCAGCCATTTGGAATCTTGATGCCAGCGTAATTGACGGGGTCGGCCCAGCCCTGCTCTGGGGCAAAGAGCTTGCCGTCGTCGATCAGTGCGACTTCGTGGATCGTGGCCAGCGCGACTTCTAGCATACTGTAAGTAAACGAGCGCACATCTGCTGGCTCGTTAAAAATAGCACGATATTCAAGATCTTCGACCGCTTCATCAATGAATCGCGTGACAATAATGGAGAGGAGCAGGACAATGGCGAGGACAGCGATAAGGACGCTGCCTCGCTTAGGTCCGGAAAAGTGTTCTCTGTTAGCCATCATTCTAAAAGATTAAAGCGTTCCTTGACGTTACGGGGATCGTAAGGCTTCGCTCTTTAATGACACCTTCGTATTCAAAAGTGAGCTTTAAGAAGCGTGGGAGTATAAATTGATCGTCTTCCTCACCCTCTTTGGGTTCGGTTTCGATTTCCCATTTTTCGAAGCGTTCGTCCCAATAGACATATTCCACCTTAGTTATGAGATTACTGATCGGAGTGCGGCGCAGGTCATCGAGATCCTCGGAGTCTTCTTGCAATGGCGTATACCAGAGGAGGCTGAGGCCTTCGTCGTCTTCAAAATGGAGGAAAGCTTCCACCCCGATGACGGGAGCATTTTCTGTTTGCACAAGAAGAGGCGGAGTTTCATTTAGCCCGAAGTGGAGAAGCGGTTCTTGGTAGTCGGCAAACCCAGGTGGTTGTGACCAACCGATGGGGTCTTCGGAAACGCGTACGAGACCACTGCCACTTCTTGACTTTGTGGTATCGCCGTCCATTGAATTACTGCCATCTGAATTATTGTTACCAGAGATGCCTACAGTCACTTCAGGACCATCTGTTTTGATTTCGTTCCCCGTTTCATTCGAGGTCGATCCGCCACTTTCGTCTTCATCGCCGAGGGCGATCTCGGTACCGGCCATAGAGAAGCTGGCTTGGAGAAATTCGGTGACGCCGTCGACATGATCTTCGAAGAAGTGCTGGTCTTGTCGTTCGAGCCAGGCATTCGTTACGGAGACCATTAAGGTAGCGGCTCCCGCAAGCAGCGCACCAGCAATCGCAACGGCGAGGATGACTTCAAGTAGGGTGAATGCAGCGACGCCGCGAGTGTTGGAAGGGAAATTTTTATTACTAGCATAGCCTAGCACCGATCGAGCAAGCGGGTCACCCCTCCCAGACAGGGGAGGAACTTTTTTGAAATGATTGCGCAAAGTTATCATCAGAAATTAAAATCCCTCCGAGTGTCTTCGAGTGCTTCACGTTTATCTTGCAGTAAGTCAGAGCGTTCGTCGCTTTCCGACCAAGTGGGGCGCAATAAGTAGAGTGTTTCTGAGTAGTCAGCGACTAGACCTTCAGGCGGTTCACTGAAGCGGATGCTAAGTCCCACTTGAAAGAGGTCGACCACATCCGTCGGTTCGACCTGAGCTTCCCATGAGGCTTCACCGCTGTGGACAGTTTCATATTCATTACCGTCTTCAGCATATTCTAGCTTGGGTTCTAGTAATAGTTGCATGCGCACTGCACGGATGTCGGCATTGAGTAGGTCGTATTTGGCTGCACTTTCCCTCGATAGCAGTGCGTTGACAAAAGCTGACATAAGGACAGACGCCGCCATCCCAAAAATCGCAATTGCGATGAGAACCTCAACGAGAGTAAAGGCAGTGACGCGCCTTCGGTTCGAGTATTGTGCTTTATCAGTTCTCATTTTCCGCTCCTGACTAGGCTAGAAAATGGGTCGAAGATGAATCGCTTTGGTCTGCCTTTACCCGTATCGATTTCTACTGCAAAAGGGCTCGAACTACGGTCGGGCGCAAAGCTGAGCTTTTTTGTTTCTAGTCGACTTCTTTCGGCATCTGGAAAACGATCCATGCCTTCAGCGGGCGGCAGCAGGTAAAAACGTATTTCACCGCGCCCATCTTTGCCAAAGTTTGAGTTTAATTGGAAACTCTCCCCGCCGTCGACAACCAGGGTGCCGGCTTCGCCATCAAAGCTTAAGCTTGTGATGCGCCGCTCACTTGCGGCTTGGAAACGAGCCGAACGAATCGCAGTACGCAAGGAGTCTTCTGGATTAATTTGCTCATCAAAATTCAGGAAAGTCGCAAAATTTGTGATGATCACGCCAGATGCAAGAGTGATTAGAGCAAAAACAATAATAATCTCAAGCAGGGTAAAGCCCGCTTGCGAGCGAGGTCTACTGGCTGGTCCAGTTTCCAATATCATCCCCGCTCTCTACACCATCCAAGCCGAGTGACCAGATATCAAAACTTCGGTTGCCACTAATATTACGACTACCTGGGAAGCGGTATTGATAAGGATTTCCCCAAGGATCAATCGGTGATTCTTTGATATAAGGTCCTCTCCAGCGATTTTCTTTGCTGGCAGGTGCTTTCAAAAGTGCATCTAAGCCTTGTTCGGTCGTGGGAAAAGTGCCTACATCTAAGCGATATCGGGTTAACGCCAGTTCGGAATTACTGTTCACAAAAAGTCGAGCGGCTTCTTCTTGATTTTCGCCGAAAATGCCTGTGAGTTGATTGAGTGCGACACTTGCGAGCAGGGCCACCAAAGCGATGGCAATCAGGATTTCGAGTAAGCTAAAACCACTCTTGCGGTGCGCGGTATTGAATTGTCTATAATGTTTCATGGAGCGGGGTCCTCTGGTTATTCACTAAATAGCTGATATAATATAAATAGTCTACATTAGCGCGCGTCTTTTTTAGCGGATAATTAATTCTGATTAAGCTTTCTGCCTCTGCAGCTGTCGAGGGTTTTTACTATCTTTTTGGCTCGGTGAAGCAAGATCACGCCAAAGGCAAGAAGTTTAAATGCCCCACCGAGCTTAAGACCCGATGCTTTGGGCATGATTACTCATACAAGGCGGCCAAGCCTATTTTGAATCGAATAGGGAAGACAATGAAGAAGCGTGTTCAATTAGGCGGGCATCAATTTGATTTGGTGGCTCTGATCTTCGTTAATCGTTAAATAAAAATGCCAAGCATCCTCAGGGAGCGCGTCAGATATATGCCCAGGCCACTCCACCGCGAAGCACCAAGGGGGCTGCAAAAAGTCTTCTATCATGAGGGCGCCGAGATCGTTGCCTGAGCCTAGACGGTAGGCGTCTAGGTGGATGAGCTGACGGTCGCCTTTGTAGATCGTGTAAAGGTTGAAGGTCGGACTTGTCACGGCTTCTTGGATACCCCAAGCGCGGGCGAGACCTCGAACAAAGGTGGTCTTACCTGCACCAAGGTCACCGTGCAATGCGAGTACGGTGTCGATGGGCAAAATAGCTCCTATTCTAGCGGCGAGTGCTTCGGTCTCGACAGCGCTTCTCGAGCAGATGCCAGCTATTAATTTTTTTTCTAACTCACTCATGGGTCGATCAAATGTTCAAAACCTTTGATCCACGGTAAGGCTTCGTTGCTTTTGGAGTCTATGTAGGGGGCTTTGCTTTTACTCTTTCTTATTAGTCCAATCTGACTGAGTGGAGTGCTTGGAAATTTCTGCCGCCACTGCCTTTCAAAAATATCTAGTTTGGTGTTATTTTTTACAGCGAGTAGTAACTCATAGTCTTCTCCGTCGCAAAAGGCGTGCTCCATCGCAGATTGTCCGCTCGTGTTGGCACACTGATGGGCTGCATCTGAGAGGGGGATTTTACCTAGTTCGAGGTAGGCTGCACATCCGTCAGGGATGAGTTCACGTAGGTCTTTGGCGAGGCCGTCGGTGATGTCCATCAGCGCGCTGCATGCCATCGACTGGGCTAGCCATTGGCCTTCGCTTAACCTTGGCTTAAAGTTGTAGTGCTTTTTTATAAGGCTGCCGCCCAGTGTGCCAGTAACGTAGAGCGCGTCGCCATCTTGTGCTCCCTTGCGAAGTAAGGGAGGATTTTCCAAATAGCCAGTCAGACTGAGAACTGCGGTAAACTGCCCATCAGCCAAAGTGCTTATGTCGCCTCCAACGATGGGCAGGTCGAATTCCTGACAAGTCTCGCCTATACCGTCGAAAAAGGCTGCTAGCCAATCGGTTTGGAGATCGCCGCCGCATAGCAGGTTGAGTAAAGCTTCGCCGGGGCGTCCGCCCATCGCAGCGATGTCGCTAAGGTTGCGCTTGATTAGTTTGGCACCTGCGTCGTGGGCGGAGACGCTGTCATCAAAATGTTGGCCATAGCTCAGGCTATCGGTCGTCAAAATTTGTTTCATCCCTATTGGCCAATCAACCACCGCGCAGTCATCGCCCATGCCTTGCGGACTAGTGGGCGCGACGGCACCTAGCCAGCGACGAATCTGTGCGATCAGCGCGACTTCGGCAAGGGCGCGGATGCTTCCGTCTGCGTTTTTGGTGAACATTTAATATTAGTAGCTTGGAAATTTCTAGCAACTTGCGTGGTCGAAACAGGAGTGCAGTTACGCTACATGGTGAAGTTATCTAGCCTAGTCAGGGTGTGGGAGCGGCATATAAAACTAAGGGTGGTTGAATTTTTAAATCAATTATACTGACTAAGTTCTAGGAGCCAGTTCCAATACTACGGGGCAATGATCTGAGCCCTTGACTTGGTCGAGAATATCGGCTTCTACGATGCGGTCTTTTATTCTTTCAGAGACGCAAAAGTAATCGATGCGCCATCCGATATTACGCTTACGCGCGGCGGCACGGTAGGACCACCATGTATAGCGTTCGGTGGTATCGGGGTAGAGGTGGCGAAAGCTGTCGACAAAGCCGGCCTCGACGATGGCGTCGAAACGGGACCGCTCTTCGTCAGTAAAGCCCGCGTTCTTTCGATTCGTCTTTGGGTTGGCGAGATCAATTTCGGTGTGGGCGACGTTGAGGTCACCGCAAAAGACAACGGGTTTTATTTTTTCTAAGCCTTTAACGTAAGCAAGGAAATCGACATCCCACTCCTTGGTGCGATAGTCGAGGCGACGAGGACGCTTGTTTTCGTCATGGTTCTGCGAGTTAGGTGTATAAACGGTAACTAGGAAGTAATCGGCAAACTCCGCTGTAATGACGCGACCTTCCTTGTCGTGCTTTTCGATGCCAAGCCCCTTGCGTATGCTGAGCGGCTTTGTTTTGCTTAAAATGGCAGTGCTAGAGTAACCTTTTTTCTCAGCGCAGTTCCAATAAACATAGGGGTAATCATCGAAGCTATAGTCACCGACGAGATCGGTCGAAATTTTAGTCTCTTGCAGGCAAAGCACGTCCGGAGATTCGCTATTAATAAAATCGAGTAATCCCTTTTTAAAAACGGCGCGGATGCCGTTTACATTCCATGAAATTAGTTTGATCGACGTCATAGCGAATAGCATCTGTCGACTTGCCTTCGAGCGCAAACTCAATTAAATTTTTTCAATGGATTGAGCGTCTCTAAAAATTACGCCGTAATCCTTAATTCTAAAGGTAGCCTTAGCAACTATGATGCCCGGCCTGACCGGCATTCCATGTGTATCAAGGCACGGGTTTTTAGACTGCATGCTTATTTGTAAAAGCCGCCGCCAAGCAGTTGTTCGCCGTCGTAAAGAGCGAGAATCTGTCCGGGGGAAAGCGCACGTTGCGGTTTGTCGAAAGTCACCTTTGCACGATTGTCGTCGATTGGCATATAAGTAATTTTTTGTGAAGGATCGCGGTAGCGTGGTTTAGCCAACAAGCGGCAGGACTTGCTCACGGGACGATTGAGAAAGCTCAAGCCATAGACTTCGACTTCTGAGGTATAGAGTCCTGGAGAGTCGAGTTGATTAAACGCGACGATGAGTTCGTTTCGCTCCATGTCTAGGCCAGTCACCACGTAGAACTCATTATCCGTATTCGATGGCACGCCGATGCCGCGTCGTTGCCCAGTGGTGTAGCGATGTAGGCCGCGATGTTGACCAAGTACTTCGCCCTCTGGATTCACGATGTTACCTGGCTTGTCTTCAATGTAGTGCTCTAAAAAACGGCTGATATTCATGTCGCCAAGGAAGCAGATACCTTGGCTGTCTTTTTTTGTAGCGTTGGGTAAGTTTTGCTCCAGCGCGATCGCGCGCACGCGGTGCTTTTTGAGTTCGCCCAAAGGAAAGAGCGCGTTCCGGATTTGTGCTTGGCGTAGTAGAGCGAGGAAGTAGGTCTGGTCCTTGTTTTTGTCTAGACCTTCAAGTAGGTCTTGGCTGCCATCGTTTTTGGTCAGCTTGCGCACGTAGTGCCCTGTCGCTATCCCGTCGAAGCCCGCGTCCAGCGCGTAGTCTAAAAAGGTGCCAAACTTCATCTCGCGATTACACATGATATCTGGGTTAGGCGTGATACCGCGCTGGTAGCCGTCGACCAAGTAGTTTACCACGTACTCTCGGTATTCGTTGACCAGATTGACGATTTCGTAGTCAATCCCGAGGTGTGCGGCCACCGCGCGGGAGTCTTCAATATCCTGCTGAGCAGGGCAATCGGCTAGCGGCATTTCCTCATTCATCCATGTCCTGATGTAGGCGCCCGAGATTTCGTAACCTTGCTCTTTAAGAAGGCAAGCTGCCACGGCGCTGTCGACACCGCCCGAGAGCGCTACGAGGATTTTCTTCATTAGCTGTAGAGTAAGTCGTCGCCGCTACTGGCGTCAACTATCTGAAGGCTTTGATTTTTCCAGATTCTCCGGAATGGGTATTGCGCTTGCCAGTTACTCCAGCAAAAAAGAATTCATAGCATGGCTTTGGAAACGGAAAAAATCGCACACGCATTTTGGGAATCAAAAGACACGGGCTTGATTTTTCTCTCTTCGGATTGGTGCAACAGGGCGGCTTTGCCGCCGCTTTTACTCGGTCCTAGAGAGCAGCCATTTTCGAAATTGGAGCGCTTGTCACCAGAGGAGAGCGGAAGTTTTTGTCGTTACTACCGTCGTAATAATAGTTGGGTTTTTGCCGTCCACTCGAGCCTCCATCCACAACTTTTGGACCGCCAAGTCCGCGTTTTTCTGGGTAGTGACATTAGCAATTGGAAAAAAGCCGTTGGCCAACCACAGTGGGAGCTCAAGCCGACCTCTGGCGATCCCGAGACGACTTACGAGTTGCACGTGCCGCTCGAATTAATACCAGATGGTAAGGAATTCGCTTTCAAGTTCGTCACTGATAAGGGAGAATGGCTTGATGTTCCGGATAGTGCGCTCAACCTTGCCGAGCGTGAAGGCGCATTGAATTTTCAGTTCAATCCAGGGCAAACTGGCACGCACATCTTTCGTTTCTATACACCTCACGGCTACGAGCCGGTCGGCAACGAGAAGATCATCTGGCGTGATACCGAGATCACAGAAGTCCATGAATTGCCCCATACGCAGTTTCTCACTATGGCGAAAACAGATCTCGAGCTTGGTGCTATTGTAACGGGAGACATTACGACTTTCCGCCTCTTCGCCCCACGTGCGACTTCAGTTAAAGTATGCTACGGTCAAAACTTGGATGGCAGTGATGCCGTGACCAGATCTATGGCTTGTATCGATGGACGCACTTGGGAGCTGATCATTGATCAAAATCTTGACAACTTTTACTATTCTTATCGCGTTAGCGGTTTAAATATCGAGGGCACTTCGCATTTTGACGAATCGTTTCCGGTTCTGGATCCCTACGCCAAGGCCTGTGTCAGTTCCCGTGGCCCTGGTATCGTTGTCGCTCCCGAACGTATGGCCAAAGTTGAGCAAGCCTTCATCCCACCGGCTTGGCACGATCTCGTTATTCTTGAAGCCCATGTGCGCGATCTGATCGCCCACGCGCCTATTGCCCTAACTACTCAAGAACGCACAGGCTATACGGGCTTACGCAAATGGCTCAAAGCAGAAGGCTCCTATTTGAAAGAGATTGGTGTCAACGCGGTTGAATTGCAGCCAATCCAAGAGTTTGATAATGAAAAACCTGAATACTACCACTGGGGCTACATGACGGTGAACTACTTTTCGCCCGAGAGCAGCTACGCTTTGGAGCCGGAGAAAGCTTCTCAGGTCGAAGAATTTCGAGCCTTGGTTAAAGACTTCCACGAGCGAGATATAGCTGTGATCATCGACGTGGTCTACAATCACGTAGGGGAGCCCAATCACCTATTATTTATAGATAAATATTATTACTTCCACCTGAATAATGGTAATGATCTTCTGAATTGGAGCGGCTGCGGCAATGATCTCCGTTGTGATACGCCGATGGGGCGTCGCTTGATCATCGATAGTTTGAAGCATCTCGTAGAAGCATACGATGTGGATGGTTTCCGTTTTGATCTTGCCGAGCTGATTGGTATCAAAGTATTGCACGATATCGAAGTGGAACTCAAAGATGTAAAACCTTCGCTTATTCTAATCGCAGAGCCCTGGAGCTTTCGTGGCCACATTCAAGATGAGCTTAAAGAAACTGGCTTCGCCTCGTGGAACGACGGTTACAGGGAGTGCATTGCCCAGTATGTTAAAGGTGAGAGTAATCAGGAGATTCTCCGACATTTCGTATCTGGCTCTCCTGGCACGACGCGCTTCGCTGCGCAGACTATTAATTACACTGAGTCGCATGATGATCATTGTTGGCTCGACCGTATCACCGAGCGACCCAAGGGGGATGGCTCTGACCCCACATTATTGGACCGCCGTCGTACGCACTTGATGGCATCACTTCTCTTCGCCTCGCTTGGTGTACCGATGCTTGCGCAGGGGCAGGACTTTTTGCGTTCAAAGCGTGGTATTGAAAACACCTATCAGCGTGGCGATATTAATGCACTCGATTATAATCGCCGTTATTTTTATTCAGGTACGCATGGTTACTTTCGCGACTGGATACACTTCCGCCGTTCTGATTTGGGAAAAGCACTCCGCTTCGACGGTGCTCAGAGGGAGAGCTATATGCAGTTTTACTTCGCCGAAGGTTCGAGTGCGGCGGTCGTAATTTTTAATGCTGATAAATCCGTCGACGCGCCCCAGCTTATTTATGCTATAAACCCGCACCTAGAATATGCCGATATCGACTGCGAGGATCTACAGCCAGAAAAGCTTTTGCAAATCGCTGATCAAGAACGTTTTTGCCTAGATGGTATCCGCTCAGCTCGTATCCCAATTACGGATACAAAAATTCACTTACCGCCTTTGAGTTGTGGCTTGTGGGTAGAGTAGGTTTACTAATGCGCAAACTCGTATTGCTTAGAGGCTGTGCTAGTCACTTCTACCCACTCATCCCAAGTTGTTTTGAGCGATGCGCGGAGTGATTTGACCTCTTTCTGTAGCTGCTTTTTTTGGTCAGCGCTGGCTTGTTTGAGCTCGCGGATTTTTGCCATTAGGACAGCGGCCTTTTCTTCGAATGCGAAGGAGATTTCCTCGAGTTTAGCTTCAAGCTCGGTGGCGGGTCCGTCCATATCGTGGTTGATGTGCTCAAGGATCATTTTCTTATCTTTTGAGACGAGCGATTTCAGAACAGTTACCTCGTTTATCACACGTAAGCCCTTCACTAGCCCGAGTTTTGCAGCCGTCCAGATAGCCCATTTAGTCGGGTCAAAGTGATACCAGCGGATACCGTTGCGGTAGTCGGCGGCGAAGGCGTGGTGATAGTTGTGGTAACCTTCGCCGAAGGTGAGTACGGCCATTATGGCATTGTCCACTGCACTGAGTTCACGAGCAAAAGTTTTAGCGCCATATGTGTGGCAGAGTGAGTTAATGAACCATGTGCAGTGATGAATCATTGCCATGCGCAAGAGAAAGCCCATATAAAAAGAAGCTAGGGCGCTACCAGTCAGCGCCCAACCGACAAAAAATATGCCAACGTTAACTGCGAGTAGAAATTTACCATAGTGTTTGTCCTGCAGCACCACGCGTGGATTCTTCATCAAGTCTGCCACTAGACTTTTATCGAAATCGCGCTTGTAGTCGAACAACCAAAGAATGTGCGCATACCAAAAGCCCTTTTTGATGGAGTAGGGATCTCTCTCTGTGTCGCAGTGGTTGTGGTGAATTCGGTGATCATGCGACCATTTAAGCGCTGACATCTCAAACGCGAGCGCCGAACTTAGTAGCACGCACCACTCAAAAAATGGATTGGCCGAGTATGCCTTGTGCGCATAGAGGCGGTGGTAACCGACCGTGATCGACATGCCACCTAGGATGTAGGTTACGAGGAAAAATACGACCGATGTCCAAGAAAATACATTAATAAATGCTGGTAGCAGCGCTACCAGCGCAATGTGGTAGGCGACGACGAAGGCAAACATATCCCAATTTTTGATTTTCATAAATAAATTTTTAATTTTGGCGCTGATATAAATACTTACAGGGCTCTACGCTTTGTTTATAAGTATCTGATGCAGAATGTTTGTCGCTCTAAGAAGTGCAAGTGAGCTACACAAATAAATTTCATATCACTACATAATTAATGCTCCTAATGTCAAGGCGATTGCTACACTTTCAGCCTAATATTGGACTATACCGGACCGATAGAAATTCAGTCTTTACGCAGTTAAATGAGCCCAGATAGTCGCAATTAGTTTAATTTAAATGAAACCATGGAATAAATCTTGCCATGGAACAACAGCTGCATACAAGTCCCAGCTTCCACAATTTAATTTCAACCTGAAAAATAAAAATATAAAATAATGGCTACAAAAATCGGAATTAATGGATTCGGCCGTATTGGTCGCTTGGTCTTTCGCTCACTCGTTGAAAAGGGTCTTCTCGGCTCAGAAATCGAGGTGGTTGCAATCAACGACCTTGTTCCTGCGGAAAATCTCGCCTATCTTCTTAAATACGACACCACGCAAGGTCGCTTCAAGGGCACTCTTGAAACTAAAGGTGACGACGTCATCGTAGTGAACGGTCACGAGATCAAAACACTCGCCGTTCGTGAAGGTCCTGCTGCCCTTCCTTGGAAGGAACTCGGTGTGGATATCGTTATCGAGTCCACTGGCCTCTTTGTCCAAGACGAAAAGGCACAAGGTCACATCACTGCCGGCGCTAAAAAGGTAATTATCTCCGCGCCTGGCAAGGGTGACGGCGTGAAGACCGTAGTTATCGGCGTCAATGATGACGAGCTCACTGCGGGTGATGCTTTGATTTCAAATGCATCTTGCACCACCAACTGCCTAGCTCCGATCACTAAAGTGATTCTTGAGAACTTCGGAATTGAAGAAGGTCTGATGACGACAGTTCACTCTTACACTGCGACGCAGAAGACTGTCGACGGTCCTTCTCCTAAAGACATGAAGGGTGGCCGTACTGCAGCTCTTAACATCATTCCTTCTACAACTGGTGCTGCAAAGGCGGTTGGCCTCGTGTTACCACAAGTCCAAGGCAAGCTTACAGGCATGGCTTTCCGCGTGCCTACTCCAACTGTTTCCGCGGTAGATCTTACAGTGAAGACAGAGAAGAGCACTTCTTATGAAGACATCTGCGCAAAGATGAAGGAAGCCTCCGAAGGTTCGCTCAAAGGTATTCTTGGCTATACTGAAGATGAAGTTTGCTCCTCTGATTTTATCCACGACGAACTCAGCTCGATCTTCGATGCAGGCAGCGGCATGGGCCTGAATGACAAGTTCTTCAAGCTAGTTTCTTGGTATGACAACGAATGGGGTTACTCCAGCCGCGTCGTTGAACTCGTTCAAAAAGTCTCTAAGTTCCTCTAGCCTGGATTTTTGGTAGCAACTTATTGATTTTCAAGCCGCCGCGGTAGGTATCCCAACGGATTCTCAATCGCGGCGGTTTTTCATTCCTCTCGACGCTTTCCTGTCTTCAACTTGTCGAAGTAAGCGACGCGAAGAAAGACCTCTGAAGCTCGAGAGTGTAGTAAGATCAAGCCCCGTCTAGGGTCTCAAGCCAGAAAAATATCTCCAATCCTAATGCGTCATCATCTATTTTACATTAAACACCATGGCCACTAAAACCATCAAAGACGTTAATTTCTCTGGTAGGCGAGTCTTCGTTCGCTGCGATTTCAATGTGCCTCTCAAAGATGGCATTATTAACGACGACTCCCGTATCGTTGCTGCGCTACCGACGATTAAGTTACTCGTTGAGCAGGGTGCTAAAGTAATTCTCGTATCCCATCTTGGACGACCCAAGGGCGAGAAGAATGCTAAATATACCCTAGCACCCGTAGCTGAAGAATTGGCCAAGCAGCTCGGCCAGCCCATCACCTTTGTTGAAGACTGCATTGGCGAAGAAGTTGAAGCCGAAGTGGCTAAAATGGGTGACGGCGAAGTCCTTCTTCTAGAAAACGTGCGCTTCTACGCTGGCGAAGAAAAGAACGATCCCGAGTTTGCAGCTGCACTGGCCAAGTTAGCCGATGCTTTCGTCAACGATGCCTTCGGCACCGCGCACCGCGCCCACGCCTCGACAGCAGGCGTTGCCAAGCACCTCTCACCATGCGTCTGTGGTCTACTGATCGAAAAGGAACTTGCTTACCTAGGTGACAAGACTGCGAAGCCAGAGCGTCCGCTTACTGTGATTCTTGGTGGTGCTAAGGTCTCAGATAAGATTAAGGTCATCGATGCGCTCCTTGAAAAGGCCGACACCATCATAATTGGTGGTGCTATGGCTTATACTTTCGCATTGGCCGAGGGCCGGACTATCGGGGAATCACTTAGCGAGCCTGATTTTACTCAAACAGCCCAGTCCGCTTTAGCCAAGGCTAAGGAAAAGGGCGTCAAGTTCCTCCTTCCGCTCGATAACCTCTGTGTAAAAGACCTCAACTTTGGTGCCGGCACCGTCGGCGAGAGCAAGTTCTTTGAAGGCAATATCGAAGACGGCTGGGAGGGTGTCGATATCGGCCCCAAGAGCATCGAGCTTTTTAGCAACGAAGTCAAAAGTGCCAAGACCGTCCTTTGGAACGGTCCTATGGGCATTTTCGAAATCGACGCATGCAACAAGGGAACCTTCGCGGTAGCCAAGACGATTGCCGATTCTGACGCCTGCTCAATTATTGGTGGTGGCGATTCCGTCAAAGCCATCAAAATGGCTGGCTACGGTGATCAAGTAACCTTCATGAGCACAGGTGGCGGCGCGTCCCTCGAATTCCTCGAAGGCAAAGAGCTCCCCGGCGTTACAGCACTTGACCAGATCTAAGCATTAGGTATCATTTAACATCCATCTTACATCTAATATTATGAGTCAATCAGCACGCAAATATCTCATCGCAGGAAACTGGAAAATGAATTTAAACTCCGAAGAGGGTGCTTCACTCGCCAAGGATGTTGTAAGCCTAGTTGGCGCACAAACTGACGTCGCCGTCTGTGTCTGTCCGACTTTTACTACTCTAGAATCCGTATCTAAAGTCGTGAGCGGATCCAACGTCCAACTTGGAGCGCAAAATATGCACTTCGAAGTCTCTGGTGCCTACACTGGTGAGATATCTGCCGAAATGCTTCGCCACTTATTCACGAGCTTCGTTATTCTTGGGCACTCTGAGCGCCGTGAATACTTCGGCGAGACCGACGCCATCGTCAATAAGAAGACCCTTGCTGCTCTTGACGCGAACCTCAAGCCGATCGTTTGCATTGGCGAGACACTCGACGAGCGTGAATCGGGTAAGGTCAACGAAGTGATTAAAACACAGCTTGAAGGCGCCCTAATCGGTGTCACCGCCGAAGCTGCTGATGCTCTCATCGTCGCCTACGAGCCCGTTTGGGCGATCGGTACAGGCAAGACAGCAACACCTGAGATGGCAGAAGAAGTGCACGCAGAAATCCGCTGCCTCCTCACGGGACTCATTGGGGCACAAGCTGCCGAAAAAGTCCGTATACTCTATGGAGGCTCTATGAAGCCAGAAAACGCCGATGAATTACTCTCGCAAAAGAATATTGACGGCGGCCTAATAGGCGGAGCCGCTCTCAAAGCAAACTCTTTTGCCGCTCTCGTTGAGAGCGCGCAAAAACTGGCCAAGTAAGGTAAAATAATATCGGAATTGGGTAATTGTTCCGGACCATTTTTTATCTGGCTTCGCGCTCCTGCAGGCCCATCGAAATAGCATGATTAGCCGTTTAGTAGCACGGCGTTTGATCATTTTATCAGATTTAAAGCTAGACATTTTGCACCTTAATCCCCATACACCAAACGTTTATGTCGCTTTGAGCGGCTTTATTCACAGTAGACGCAGACTCATTCAATGAGAAAAAAGATCATTAGTGCACGTAAATTCATCAAGCCTTCCTTTAGCTATTTAGTTGAAAAGAAGCGCGATGGTGGTGAATTCTCCGACGAAGAAATCCGGTTTATCGTCGACTCCATTTTAGACGAAGAAATGCCTAAATTCCAGCAAGCTGCTCTTGCCATGGCGGTCTATTTTCAAAACATGTCTGCCCAAGAGACGGCAACTTTTGCCGAAGAG
>JAKVCM010000080.1 GCA_022448605.1 Puniceicoccaceae bacterium
CTCACCAACGCCAGCGAATACGGAATAACCACCGTGCGCCTTCGCGATGTTGTTGATCAGCTCCATGATGACAACGGTCTTACCGACACCCGCACCACCAAAAGCGCCCACTTTACCACCCTTTGTGAATGGGCAGATAAGGTCGATGACCTTGATGCCAGTCTCGAGGATCTCAGCATCTGTTGCTTGGTCAACAAGTTCAGGAGGAAGACGATGAATCGAGCGACGCTCATCTGTTGCGACTGGGCCTTTCTCGTCCACTGTATCACCGGTAACGTTAAAGATCCGGCCGAGAACGGCTTCTCCTACTGGAACTGAGATCGGAGAACCTGTTCCGACAACCTCCATCCCACGGACTAGGCCGTCAGTCGAAGTCATCGCAACAGCGCGGACAAGACCTTCGCCGAGGTGCTGTTGCACTTCGAGCGTGAGGCTCTTCTCCGCTCCGTCAATTGCGAATGAGATTGTGATGGCGTCGTAAATTTCTGGCACGCTATCTTGTGGAAAGGCGGCGTCGACGACGGCACCGATGACTTGGACAATTTTACCGTTTTTATTCATGGTTAAAAATAAGGGTTCGCTATTAAAATTATTGGGCAGCAGCTGAGGCAGCAATTTCAAGGATTTCCTGAGTAATCGCTGCTTGGCGAGCCTTGTTGTAGTCGAGAGTGAGATCGTCGATGAGTGTCGACGCGTTATCCGTAGCAGCCTTCATCGCAACCATGCGCGCACAATATTCTGCGGCACGGCTTTCGAGAAGAAGTTGGTGAATGATGACTTTTACGTAAAGCTCGGGCAGTGCATCAAGAACAGCTTCCGCAGATGGTTCAAAAACCATTTCGCGGGAATCATTACGCGCATCTAGTGAAGGGAGGTCAGAGACGCGCTTTTTGAGTTGCTCCAATACTTCACGCAAATCAACGATCGGCAGAAGGGACTGAATGATGGGCTCCTGCACGAGGACGTTCACGAAGCTGGGATAGGCAATCTCGATGGTGTCGACTTCCCCGTTCTTAAAGGCATCAATCAAAAGCTTAAGCATAGGGCGAAGCTCAGAGAAAGCGGCTTTATCAGAGATGTTGAAGTCTGCCACAAGGCCACGACTGGAACGTGAAACAAACTGCGTCGCCTTGCGGCCAACAGTGATGAATTTTGCAGCTCCTTTAACCTCTTCAGCAATCTTACGAAACAGATTGGTATTGAGTGCGCCGCACAGCCCCTTGTCAGTGGAGAGAATCAGAATACCGCGCGTCTTAACTTCGCGCTTTTCAAAGAAAGGATGCGAAATTGTAACTCCAGATAGATCCAGCTTTTCTCCCACTGTATCAAGTAAGTCAGCGAGGAGCAGTGCGTATGGCCGTCCCGCTACAGCAGCGTCCTGAGCTCGTTTCATCTTGGAGGAAGAAACCAACTGCATGGCACGCGTGATCTGCCGGGTATTTTTAACTGACTTGATGCGGCGGCGGATGTCGCGAAGATTGGCCATTTATTTCAGAGTTGAGAGGAGAAAAGACTAATGCCAGCGATTAGGCGGAGAACCCAGTCTTCCACTCTTCGAGTGATGACTTTAACGCTGCTTCGGATTCGTCACTAATTGCTTTGTCGCTACGGATTCCGTCCATGACCTTAGAGCCCCGTGTTTCGAGGAACTCACGGAGGCTAGAAGTCGCATCAACTATTTTTGCGACATCAATCGCATCGAAGAAACCATTTTGCACAGCATAGATCAGAGACGACTGCACTTCGACAGGGATGGGGTTGAAAGCAGTTTGCTTGAAGAGCTCAACCACACGTGCGCCACGCTCAAGCTGAGCCTTAGTCTTCGCGTCGAGATCTGAACCGAACTGAGCGAATGCTGCAAGCTCCCGAAACTGTGCGAGCTGAAGCTTCACCTTACCAGCAACCTTCTTGATTGCCTTGATCTGGGCCGCAGAACCAACTCGAGACACGGAAAGACCGACCGATACCGCTGGGCGGATGCCTTGATTAAACAAATCAGTTTCGAGGAAGACCTGACCGTCGGTAATCGAAATCACATTGGTAGGAATGTAAGCCGAAACGTCACCAGCTTGAGTTTCAATAATCGGAAGCGCTGTAAGTGAACCATTACCATTATCCTCATCCACACGAGCCGAGCGCTCGAGAAGGCGTGAATGGAGATAAAAAACATCACCAGGATAGGCTTCACGCCCTGATGGACGTTTCAGCACTAAGGAAATTTGACGATAGGCAACCGCTTGCTTGGAAAGATCATCATACACGATGAGCGCGTCCATGCCATTATTCATGAAGAACTCCCCCATCGATGCGCCAGAGAATGGTGCGATGTATTGGTTGGCGGGATTGTCACCAGCAGAAGCAGCAACGATAATGGTGTATTCCATTGCGCCGGCTCTCTCAAGGACAGCAATGGTGCGGGCAATATTCGAATTCTTCTGACCAACGGCAACGTAGATTGAGTAAACTGGACGAAAATTTTCTGGGAAAGTGCCGTCTTCGTTGCGGTGCTGGTTGTTGATCTTCGCCTGATTGATGATCGTGTCGATCGCGATGGTGGTCTTGCCCGTCGAGCGGTCACCAATGATAAGCTCGCGCTGACCACGGCCGATGGGAATCATCGAATCGATCGACATGATGCCCGTCTGCATCGGCTGATCGACTGATTTGCGAGGAATAATACCAGGTGCGACTTGGTCGACTGGATAAGTTTCGCTGGAGTTGATTGGACCCTTGCCGTCTAACGGATTACCAATCGCGTCAACCACGCGGCCAAGAAGCCCCATGCCAACGGGCACGGAAAGTAGGCGCCCAGTTGTGGAGGCTTCATCACCTTCCTTCAGCTTGGAGTAGTCGCCTAAGATAACGCAACCGACTTCATCTTCTTCAAGATTCAAGGCGATTCCGAAGACTCCAGGACCGAAATCGATCATTTCGTTATACATTACACCAGACAAGCCCTCAAGCTTGGCGACGCCATCTGCGATGGCAACGATTCGACCGGTGTTGGATTTGACAGCGCCAGCTTGGAAGCTAGCGATTTCATTTTCAATTTGTTCGACAATAGAGCTCATAAGAAACTGATGATAAGTGAATGATGAAGGTTAGAGAGTTTTTAGTTTACACTTTCAGCGATGCGCTGAAGACAACCGGCTATGGACGCGTCATAGACATCGTCGCCCACGCGCACACGTACGCCAGCTATTAAAGAAGTGTCTAGTTGAGTGACCGTATTGACTGGGCGGTTGTAAAGCTTTGAAAATTGCACTTCGATCGCCTTTAGTGCATCATCGCTCAACCTGGTAGGCGTAGAAACGACTGCGGTTTGAAGGGCGACCTCACGGCGAAGATAGTTGAGGAAAGTCTTGAGTACCGTAAGGTGTCTGCGGTGCTGCACCTGCTGAAAACCAGCGAGGACCTTCGCCACTTTGGATTCAGTCACGACACCGTTGTCCTTCGAAAGCTCAAGGAGCTTCTTAGCTAACTTAGTGATCTTTTGGTCGCGATTCATCCGAAATAAAAATGCCGTTTAGTTGCCAGCGCTAGACAATTCTTTGGCAGCGGAATCAGAGAACGTTTGCTTTTCTGCATCTGAAAGATCACGGGACAATACAGTTGCGGAAGTTGCGACTACGAGACGCGCAACTTCTTGGCGAACATCGGAAAGCATCTTTTGTCGCTCCAACTCAGTCGCTTCACTCGCCTTGCGGATGATAGCTTCAGCTTGTGCCGCAGCTTCTTGTGTTTTCTGTTCAATCATCTCCTTCGATTGTTCGCGAGATTCAGCTAGGATAGCTTGCGCAGCTACAGCGGCTTCCTTAATCTTATCAGCACGCTCACGCTCAGCAGCAGCGAGTTGCACTTTCATTTCTTCAGCATACTGAAGACCATCGGCAATTTTTTGTTGGCGCTCATCCAAAGTCGCAGCAATTGGTTTGACAGCAAATTTATAGAGAACAAAAGCTACAATGCAGAAATTCACCATCTGCGCGATCAGTGTTGGCCATGAAATACCGAAATTACCAGCCAGCTCGGAGATCACTCCTCCGCCTTCCGCAGGTTCAACCCTTTCGGTATGCTCGACATCTGCGCCAGCACTAATATGCGAATCAGCGTGAAGGTCTTCCGCTGCAAAGAGTCCCAGCGGCAGGGATAACGCGAAAAGCAAAGTGATAAAAGTAACTTTCATTGTTAGGAGAGTTGTTAAGTATTCTTAAAAGTGCCGACGGCCCAGCGAGGACCGTCGGCAAGACTTTTAACGAGTGAATTAGCCAGCCATCTTACCAAGGAATATGGCAAAGAAGACGATGGCTTCAGCAAAAGCCATAGCGATAATCGACTGTACAAGTACTTTAGTAGCCGCTTCAGGGTTGCGGCCGACAGCTTCACAAGCTTTAAAGCCAATGAGGCCAATACCGAGAGGAACGCCAATAGCTGCTGCTGCTACGTTGATGTTACCAGAGATTTCTGCGATTAGATTGAACATAATGTTTATCGTTGAGTTTTGTATTTAGTGATTTTCTGTGCCGTCCACGACTTACTACATGGTCCCGAACACCGAAAGGATATAAAGTTTAATGTGCTTCTTCGTCGTGATTGGTCATCAAGCCGATGTAAATGGCAACAAGGAGGGTAAAAATAAGTGCTTGGACCACGCCAACAAGGACCTCGTAAAGGTAGAAAGGGATCGGGACTAGGTAAGGTGCCATGCCCGTCATACTGGTCAAAAGATTCTCACCCCCAAATACATTACCAAATAAACGAAAAGAAAGTGAAATCGGACGAAACGCGATTGAGACCACCTCGATAAGACCAACCATGAGGAAGATGGGTGCCAATGTAAGGTAAATTGCTTTAGGTGTTTCTTTTTTATCCGCCTTGTTGCCAAAAAGCTCCCAAACAAAGAACTTGGGACCTGTGATCTTTAGACTAATAAACAGCCACGCGATCATTGCCACGAGTGCCATGCCAAAAGTTGCGTTTAGATCAGCACTGGCAGGGCGCATCCAATATTTTAGATCGCCGTGGTCATCATAAAAACCAAAGACTCCTACCCCTGGAATCAATCCACTCCAATTGTGAATCATGATGAAGATAAACAAGCCAATGAGTAGCGGAAATGCCATCGAGAAGGCCTTTTTGCCGACAATGGGAAGCAGCAGGTCGCGCAAGCCACCCACTAAATTTTCAACAACAGCTTGCCCCTTTCCTGGGACTAATTTCGGGGTGCCCACCGAAAACCGAATCACTAATATGAGAAGAAGCGAGATTGCCCAAGTAGTCAGTATCGAATTGGTTACTGGTAGACCAAATATCTCCGTCAATTTGTAGGGGGACGGACTAACACCATCCGCTGCGCTGAGCAACGTTGCACTACTTAAAAAAGCTAAGACTGTGGGTAGTAATTTGTTCACTAAGAACTTGTGTTTTGAAATGTAAAATTCTCGGCAATAACAAGAAGAGGCATCTAGATGGCGACCCATTCTCTGCGCGTCAACACCTAGTTGGCCTTCAAAGCCCAAGATTAGATAAACTTATGTGGTTTATAATTTGAGCGATTCTTCTAACCTTGCCAAGCCGCGAATATTGGCAATTTTAAAACTATGGCCGAGCTCACAGATCTCACTGATCGCATCTCTCATCTGCGCGACCGCGAGGGCGGCTCGCCCGTCGTGCAGGGTGGTGTTCGAGGACCCAATCAGCCATTCAAGCCATCTCGACGGAAGCTGAAAGAACGACACTTCGCTAATGATTATTTCATGATCTTCGTCTACGCGCTGTTAGGGGTCGCCATAGTCACCCAGTTTGCGCTACTTCTTTGGCTAGATATAGTGTAGCCAATGCAGCGCAGCATTCCTCCATTACTTTCGCTTGGCCACGACGGAGTAATACTCATCAATTAGGCCCTGAAAGTAGGTTTCACTCTCGTGTGGCCACTGGGCCGCTTCATCGATTTCCCATTCAGGATGTCCGCTTAGGTGCTCAAGCGTCCATTCAAAATACGGGCGATCGTCCGAGCGGAAGCAAAACTCCCCTCCCCGATCTGTGCGGCTAGCCACTTCATCTAAAAAACTCGACTGTACCATGCGTCGACGGTGGTGTTTAGCCTTAGGCCAAGGATCGGGGAAAAGCAGGATAGTGCGTTCAAAGCGTATAGCTACCGGTAACGCACAAAGGAATTCGCTAAGCTCCGCTTTGTAGAAATGGATATTTTGCAAGCCGCGCTTGGCCTTCTTTTCATTACCCTTGCGGATGCGCCAAGAGATTAAGTCGATTCCTATACAAAAGACACTAGGGTTAAGCTCGGCGTAGTCTGTCAACCAGTGCCCGTGTCCGCAACCCGCTTCGAAGAGTATGCGGTCAACGCCCGCCAAGTCCGCGCGGCATCTTCCAAGCAGTTCGGCTTTGCGGGAGGCTTGTTTAGCTAGCTCGCGGGCGTAGGCTTCAGTGATTTCAGTCATTTTAATGAAAAACCCGCCAATCCGGCGGGCTTTGAAAATACACATTTAAAAACGAGCCTAATCTATGCCTGCTGCTCGCCATCTTCGCCAATCGCCTCAACCGGGCAGCCTTCGAGGGCCTCCATACAAAGATCTGTCTCTTCTTGCGAAGTCGGTTGCTTGTAGACGAAAGAGTAGCCTCCGTCTTCGTCACGGGTGAAATTTCCCGGGGCCGTTTCACGGCAAAGGTCACAATCGATGCATTGTTCATCGACGTAAAATTTACCCTTTACGTTTTGTGGCCATTTTTCGTCTAGTTCTGCCATGATACGAAAAAATCCTTCTTTTACTCAACGAGTCAAGAGGAAGCGGCAAGAAAACGCAGGTTTCAATACTTAGACTGCGTTCTTGAATTTTTACAATTTATCCTCACACTGCCGCGCTAACTTTAAGAATGGCGTTCGCATTACTGCCTACATAGACCTAAATTTTCAATCAATTATGAAGAAACAAGACGAAGACATCTCTGAGGAAACCAATGAACCCACTGTCGAAGCGACTGAAAAAACCGAAGCTAAAGAAGCTTGCGACGAAGCCAGCGAGCCCGTGCTGACCGACCTAGAAAAAGCTCAAGCCGAAGCAGCCGAAATCAAAAGTCGTTACTTACGCTCAGTTGCTGACATGGAAAACTATCGCAAGCGTATAGCCCGCGAGAAGCAGGACATTATCCGCAGCGCGGCGGCCAATGTCGTCGAATCGCTCCTTCCAGTACTAGACAACATGAAATTAGGCCTACAAGCCGCAGAGAATCATCCAGAAGCGAAAGACGTAACACTCGGCTTTAAGATGGTCGACGAGCAGCTGAAGAAATCGCTCTCCGAGCAAGGCCTCGAAGAGTTAGTTTCCGATGGCGAAGCCTTCGATCCCAACATACACGAGTGTATTGCCCAACAGACTTCCGAAGAAATCAAAGAGGATCATGTCATACAAACCGTGCGCGCTGGCTATCGTCTCAACGATCGCCTCATCCGCGCGGCCAACGTAATCGTATCAAGTGGACCTACAAAGGAGAAAAACTAAAGCAATATGGCGACTGGCTACTACGAACTTCTGGGTGTCTCTCGTGACGTCTCCGATTCCGACCTTAAAAAGGCTTACCGCAAACAAGCGGTCAAATATCACCCAGACAAAAACCCAGGCGACGAAGTCGCCGAAGCCAAGTTTAAGGAAATTTCCGAGGCTTACGACGTACTTAAAGATGGCGAAAAGCGCGCTGCCTACGACCGCTACGGACATGCCGCCTTCAAGCAAGGCGGCATGGGCAACCCCAACGGCGGTATGGGTGGTGGCATGGGTGGCCAGGATCCCTTCGATATCTTCCGCGAAGCCTTCGGGGGCGGAGGCGGCGGAGGCGGCGGCATCTTCGAAGAATTCTTCGGCGGAGGGGGCGGTCAATCAACAGGCGGGGCATCCCACGGTTCCGACTTACGCTACGATCTAGAAATCTCGCTTGAAGAAGCGGCCAAAGGCACTGAGAAGGAGATCAAATATCGCCGCCCCGTTACTTGTAAAAAATGCACAGGCTCCGGTGCAGAGCCTGGCTCAAAAAAGGTAACTTGCAGCACTTGTCGCGGCACTGGCCAGGTGACCTCCAACCGTGGGTTTATCAGCTACCGCCAAGTCTGCCCTGACTGTCAAGGCACGGGGCAAAAGATTGAAAACCCTTGCAGCGATTGCCGCGGGGAAGGACGCGTAATGGATAGCAGCTCCGTCAAGGTGCGCATTCCCGCAGGCGTCTCCACTGGTTCGAAGCTCCGCTCTGCGGGTAAAGGCGAAGCCGGTCAAATGGGCGGTCAGTCAGGTGATCTTTACATAATGATTCACGTTAAGGAACACGAGCTCTTTGAACGTCACGATAACGATCTCTTCTGCGAAGTCCCTATCAAGTTCACTCTTGCAGCGCTAGGCGGTTCAATCAGCGTGCCCACCCTATTCGGCAAAGGTTCGCTCAAGATTCCTGTAGGCACTCAGACAGGCACCACCTTCCGTCTCAAGGAGCAAGGCGTCCCCGCTCTGCGTGGTGGCCGCAAGGGCGACCTGCTGATCCGTGTACAAGTTGAGGTGCCGACTAAGCTAACTAGTAAACAAACTGCCAAACTCGAGGACTACGCAGAGGCCTGCGGCGACCCCGCCAACCCCGTAGGCGAGTCTTTCGTCGAAAAAGCCAAGAAGTTTTTCCGGTAAAATTTGATTACTCTTTCTTATAATTCCTCATCCTTAAATGCCTTATCCAATCGTCATTCTAGGCTCAGGCCGCGGAACAAACGCAGAGGCACTCCTTAAGTCGGAATCGAAAAAGAACCTCGGCGCGGCCAAGATCGCCGCAGTGATTAGCGACCATGAAGATGCTGGCATTCTCGCGCTTGGACAGAAATACAAAGTGCCCGCAATCTTCCTCGACCCAGGCCGTAAAGGTGCACGCCTTACTGACGAAGCGGAGCAGGTCTACATTGAGCGCATCCAAAGCTTCTCACCAAAGTTGATCGTGCTCGCAGGCTTCATGCGGATAATAAAACGCCCATTCATTGACGCCTTTAAAGGACGCGTGATCAACCTGCACCCGAGCCTCCTGCCAAGCTTTCCTGGCATGAGCGGTATCCAACAAGCCTTCGAATACGGCGTGAGAATAACAGGTTGTTCCATACATTGGGTCACTCCCGAAATCGATGCAGGGCCTATCATCGATCAGAAAGTTGTGCGCATCGAAGAATCGGACACAATTGGAATTTTAACCAAGAAAGTCCACCTCGCAGAACACGCACTACTGCCTGATGTTGTTACCCGCTTAAGCAAAGGCGAAATATCCGCGCCCTAGCCATCTCTTAGAGTCCCGCCCAAAATTACTATCACTCACAGATGAGCAAGCAAGTCGAACTCCGCGCCGGTATTCCTGAGGAAATGGCCGATCCTCTCGAAGACTATTTCTGCGAGACTGAATCTCCCCACTGGGGGATCATGCAAAAGGAGGTTACCGATCCTTACGAACTCTTCGGCATCTTCCCCGACGAGGCGACCGCGAGCAGTGCCCTCGCAGTGCTGCGCAAGGATTTCAAAAGTCTACCCATAGATTTTGAGCTAGCCGAGATTGTCGATGCCGACTGGCAAAACGCCTACAAAGAGTTCGTTAAACCATGGAGCGACCGCCAACTTCACTGGATCCCACTTTGGGAGCGCGACAACATCGAATCACCCTACGAAGCAGCCGTCGTCTACCTCGATGCAGGCATGGCCTTTGGCACAGGTGCGCACGAAACCACTCGCCTCTGCGCAAGTCGTCTCCAGGACTATCGCGATGCCCATGCCGACCAGCTCGACACGATTGAAGTGATCGATGCCGGTTGCGGCTCTGGGGTGCTGGCGCTATCCGCTTCGGCGCTCGGCTTCAAAAAGATTCTCGGCATCGACTTCGACCCTGAAGCTATCACGGTTTGCCACAGTAACTCGGCTGAGAACGCCCATCTCGTTAAACCCGAGTTCGTAGTCGCCGACCTAGAAAAAGGTTTTGCCGGGGGCCGCCACGGCGATCTCGTTTTGGCCAACATCCAGACCGATGTACTCATTCCCCACTGCGACCTCCTCGCCAAGAGCGTCAAAGCTGGCGGTACTCTCGCTCTAAGCGGTATTTTGACCAAGGAGCTGGATCAAGTAAGGGCACATTTCGTAAAGCAATTTACCGCGCAGCGCTCTGAAGATGGAATCGCTATTGATAGCCGCGAAGACGGCGAATGGAGCGATTTGCTATTTACTTTGTCATAAGGGCTAGGCCCCGACCCTTAGACAGTATCGTAAGCAAACTGCCTAATGGCGGAACTTCAACACAACAATACGATTCCGTGCTTGCGGAACAAAAGAAGACTCTAACATAATACTACAAATGCAAAGTATTGGAGAACGACTAGAAGAAGCACGTAAGCGCAAGGGCATCTCTCTGCGCGAAGCAGCTGAGGTGACTAAGATCCGCAGTGACTTCCTTGGGTATATCGAACAAAATAAGATGGATTTCTCTCTGCCCGAGATCTACAAGCGCGGATTCCTTAAAAACTATGCCCGCTATCTAAAGTTGGACTATGACAAGATCATGACCGACTACAACGCTCAGCAACTAAGCAAATCTCGCCTTGGCAAAAAAGCTGGCTCTGAGTGGTTCGGCCAAATGGAGGTCAAAAAAGCTGAAGGAGATGAATTAACCGATTATTCAGAGTCGGAAGAGCCCACATCCTATGGACGAATTACGGCGAAGCCAGCCCGCGCTGAAGAAGCCGAAACCAATGAAGATGAGGACGAGGCAGACAAAACCTTTTACATGAAAATCGGTTTGGTTTTCGTCGGCACACTGGCTCTAGTCTTTGTAGTATTTGGCCTAATCTGGGCAATTCTCGGTAGTGGCTCAGAAGATACGGCTGAAGCCCCTGAACAAAGCGACATTGCAGAGATTACTCAGCCAGCCGATCCAATGCCTGCAATTGTGGATTCGAACAGTGTCACTTTATTTGCCAAAGGTGGTAGCGTGTATGTTACTGTGACGCAAAAGAACGATGGAGAGCGTATCTATCGTGGCGCGATCGAAGTGGACAGCCCTTTGACCCTCGATAAAAGCGGTCCTGTGGAAATTATGTTTACTAGGGGAGAATACTTGGTGATCGAATCAGGCGACGAACGCTTCCGCCCAAGCGCTTCAGGCGCGGCTAAAATAACCATTGAGTAGCTCTTTGCAGACGCGTCTTTGCGGGTCGACAAGCTAGAACTAACGTATCAAAGACTTGTAGTCGTCGAATTGGCCTGTGAACCCGCCAGGGACACTCTTACTAATCACCGCGACCGCATCGTGCGAGTGCAAGGATTCTAGATGGGCGCAGGCTACTTGGAAATCAACAATCTTTGGTTCGTTATCGAGTTGCTCGTAAAGCAGGCGGGCGGCGTCCTCAACAAATTTGGTGAAGGCACCATTCATCTCAGCAAAGGCTTGTTCATCTTCACGCTTGACCATGACTTGCGTCTCCGTTTGCAAAGCTTTGAGGCAGAGTTCTTGCAAGCGCTCAAGGCTTAGGTGCTGGCCTTCGGCCACTTCAACACTGACACGCGCCGTACTGCGCTGCGAGTGCGGGATGCCATAGACATCACGGCTGCCGCGGGCGTGTTCCGACAACTCCGATGAGCAAGGGCAGGCCGATGAGTAGACGAAATCAAAATATATGTATTTCCGGAAACGGTTAAGCTCGTCGACACGGCCTTCGTAGGCGGCGCGATAATATTGCCACCCCTCCAAACCACTGCGCAGGCTAGGCTTGAGGATAGGATACTCAAAGGAAAGCTTCAGCTGGGCACGGTGCGCATTGATCTCTTCCTTATACTGCAAAAGGATTTCCTTGAGTAGATCGGGAGTAAAAATTCGTTCTTGATAGGCATAAAAGACACGCATGATGCGCGACATATTAATCCCCTTCTGATTCGCTTCGAGCGAGACGGTGCCAGTGACAGAGGTTTCTAGCGTCAATGTGTCCGAGCTCGGTGTGATATAGCTAAGCGGGAGACGGAAGTTAGAAATCCCGACCTTTAGGATAGGTACGTTGGCTCCAAAAATCTGCTGCGAATCTGTATTTTGCATATCAGGCAGCGCTGCACGATACTCGTCGGTCAAGGCAAAGTCGTGATCGTAGACCTTGCTCAGCTTGGTCGCGGAGGCGCTAGACTGATTAGGCGATGTGGGACTGGATTCAGATTTCATGTCAGTAAAAATCGTGTCACTTGCATGACATAAACGACCTTAATATGCCGTAGCGTGAGTAAAGCGCAAGACCGCGTCGGTATTCAAATGAGCACAGAAGCCAATGTACGAATATGCTCCGTGGCAAGCGCGTAAAAAGGCTTTGCCGCGAGCTAGAGTATCGCTCAACTTGCAAGCAATGTCCGTTGAATTTCAGATTTTAGGCTCTAGCAGTGGGGGAAATTGTGCGCTCTTACAGACGGGACATACAAAGGTGCTAGTCGATGTAGGCTTTTCGGCTAAACGAATCGCTTGCTTGCTCGAAGCAGTTGGCGAGTCGCTTGAAACGATCGATGCAGTCTTTCTTACCCACGAACACAGCGATCACGCGCAGGGAATACGCGGCCTCGCCAGACGAGCTGATTTGCCCGTATTTGCCAATCGTGATACGGCTGATGCGGTGCAGGCCAAAGCCACTAAACCCGTTAACTGGAAAGTGTTCCAAACGGGCACCGACTTTACCTTTCGGGACCTCAAGGTACGCTCTTTCGCCCTCCCTCACGATGCCTACGACCCCGTCGGCTTTACTTTCAACTGGGGCGAGGACGGCGATCTGTTCACCCCTGCGCGTAGTCTTGCCTGGGTCACCGACCTAGGCTACGTTCCAGAGCACGTCAAAGAACACATTCGCAACGTGCACACCCTTGTAATCGAAGCAAATTACGACGAAGAACTACTTGAAAGCGACAAGCGGCGGCCTTGGTCGATAAAACAACGGATTCGTGGTCGACACGGACATCTTTCCAATAATGCTGCTTATGATCTGGTGACAGAACTCTCCAAAAAAAGCATACTCGAAAAAGTATATTTAGCTCACCTCAGTAAGGATTGTAATAATGCCCACATCGTGCGTGATAGATTTGCTTCACTCGGCAGAAGTCTATCTGTAGAAGTGATCGATCCTTAAAGCGGCATTACTCTTGCTAGCTGACAAACATGCTTCCCAGGATTCCCCGAAAATCCAAGATGAAACCAAATACACAAAAAACTAAAATCATTTTCACGATCGGTCCCGCTACGCAGGACGAGGTGACTCTTGAGAAGTTAATCAAAACAGGCGTCGATATCTGCCGAATTAATATGGCACACGCCGACCACGCATGGTCCCGAGAGATCATCCAACGAGTGCGTAAGGTCTGCGGTAAAGTAGGCCGACACATCGCAATTATGATGGATGTGAAGGGCCCTGAAATACGGACAGGTGAAGTCCCTGAAACTTTTGAGCTGGAACAAGACGAAATCTTTGAATTCACCAGCGCCCAAGGTATTGGCGGTGTCACCGAAGAAGGCATACGCCGTGTGGATGTCAACTATCCAGGCTTTTCCAAAGACATTAACGTGGGCGACACCATTTTAGTCGATAGTGGCCTAATCCGCTTACGAGTACTCCGTATTGATAATACCAGCGTCCGCTGCCAAGTACTCATCCCTGGCCCCATGGGTAACCGACGTCATATTAATTTGCCCGGCGTGCGCGTCAATCTGCCCGCCTTGACTAAAAAAGACCAAGGCGACGTCGATGTGGGGATTGCCGAAGGGATCGAGTTCTTTGCACTTTCATTTGTGCGTGAACCCAAGGATCTTGAAGAATTTCATGCCTATCTGGAAGGCCATGGATCTGACGCTAAGATCATTGCCAAGATTGAAGATCAGCAGGCGATCACTAACCTAGATGCCATTATCAAAGCTTCCGATGGCCTAATGGTCGCTCGCGGCGACCTAGGGATCGAGTGCCCTTTCGAAGACCTCCCCATCATCCAGACCAGAGCCATTAATAGCTGCATTCAGGGCACCAAGCCCGTCATCGTAGCTACCCACATGCTGGAATCGATGATTGAGTCCCCCATCCCGACTCGCGCCGAGGTGACAGACATTGCCAACGCCATCCGCGAACAAGCTGACTGTGTGATGCTCTCAGGCGAGACGACTGTGGGTAAATATCCTGTTGAATGCGTCGAGACGATACAACGAATCGCTAAGCGGATTGAAGAAGAAGATAAACAAGTGCTACGCAAAGATTTAATCTTGCGCCTGTCACGCTCTAAGATGTTGCGCTCAGCAGCCTATCTCGCTTCCGACTTAGTAGGTTCGCTAGTCGTATTCACTCGTCGCGGAATTTTTGCGCAAAAGCTCTCCTCGCTCCGTCCGAATGTGCCTATTTACGCTTTTACTGATAATCCGGTTCTCTTCAAACAACTCCTAATCATGCGCGGAGTGGAGCCCTTCCTTATGGAATTTGACCACGACCACGAAACCACGATTCAGTATGCTTTCAGCCGCCTAAAAAGCCGAGGCTGGAGCAAAGAGGGCGACCCCATTGTGGTCATTACTAAGATGTATGCAGGTGAGAAGTTGATCGACAGCACCCAGATTCGTGCGATTGACTAACAGTCATTTAAAGAGTTCAGTTTGCAGACCATGGAAAAGATAAAGCCCCTACTTCTTCCGCTCGCACTCACATTTTCTGCGATCGCTGTCTTCGAATTTGGTGCACGTTATGGTGCGACGAACATGCAAGCCTACGCCATCGCAGGTGAATTACAGTTCCCGCTCAATATCTACGCACAAAACGAAGCCGATATGGACAACCGTTCCAAAGAGTATTTTGCAATGATGATCGATAAAGGAATTGCCGCCGGAGCCGTGCACCGCCAAATTTGGCATCTCAACCGAGATGCCAAAGCCGCACTCGATAGCTTACTCATCTACGCTTTAAAAGTTCGTGGCGACGCCGTCATCAAACGCTTTGTCTCAATGGAAGCGAGCGAAGACATAGCTGCGCTCAATCAAACCAAGCTCGCGGAGATCCGCGAAGCATTAGCCGAAGCAAGGGTCGATCTGATCGACAACGCCCCTAAGGTTGCAGAGCAGGAAACAGAGTAATCCTAGTAGAGCCGACACTGGTCATACCCCTACTATCTGTGAGCGAAGCTTAGGCTGATATTGGCAGAACAAGAGTGATATCAGGGCCAGCCCTCCTGACAGGGCCACAAACCAATCGCCATGGCGTGTATAGTAGCTCTGTTGGCGCGACCACTCTTCAAATTGAACGATTGTGTAGGCGCCGCCGCCTCGGAAGTAGATAGTTCCCTCGGCGTCAACCAGTAGATCGCGCACTGCGCCGTAGCTATCAATCCAGCCACTCCAACCGCCATTGCCGGCACGCATGACTGGGCGGCGGTTCTCCACCGCACGCAAGACGGAGTGCGCAGCATGTTGCTCAGCACCACCCTCTTCGCCATACCAGGCATTGTTTGTGGCGACGAAAAATAGATCGGCACCACCTTGGGCGCTCTCTCGAGCCAAATTTGAAAAAACATCTTCGTAACAGATTAAAGAGCCAATTCGGTAAACTGATCCGCCGACCGTGAGATTGATTAAACTCACCTTCTCCCCGGGTATGAAGCGGCCGCCGACGGGCACGAACTTGTCAATAAAACTCAGTATAGGCGGCACGTATTCACCGAAGGGTACGAGCTCTCGCTTTGTATAAAAGTCAGATGACAGTCCTACGCCTGGCTTTACTAGAAAAACTCCATTACGCCATTCACTAGTCACTCGATCTTCGGCGAGATTACCCATAAGAATTGGTTTCTCTATTTCATTAACGAGCCGCTCGACCCTTGCCTGCATCTGCGGCGTTCCCATGACTGGCCACGGCGTTGCCGCTTCTGGCCATAGAATCACGTCACTCTCTAAGTTAGATACAAAACGCGTTTGGCGCTCAAGAATCTCCAGATTATCTAGTTCTCGATTAGTGTCCCATTTTAATTCGGGGGCAATGTAGGGCTGTACAACAGCAGCGGTGAACATTCTATCTGTAGAATCTGGATGGGGCAGTGCCGAAAAAAAGACATAGATACAAAATCCCAATGCCCCCATACCTACATAAAGATCCGGGCTGAACCAGCCCATCCACAGCTTGCGCTCGCTCCGCATAAAGCGATGCCGTAAGGTATGTGCTAAGCAGAGGTTAAAGAAAATCAAAAGAAACGAAACGCCGTAAGCCCCAGACCAAGCTGCGATTTGCAAAACTACTGGACGTTCCCACTGGCTCAGCGCCAAAGGCGCCCAGGGAAAGCCTCCAAAAAACCAAGTACGCGACCACTCTAGTAAGACCCATGCTCCTGCTATCCCTGCAAAACCAAGAGTACGTATGAGAATATTTCGCGCGACTAATTGCGGTAGTATGCACTTAGCAAAAAATAGCC
Organism: Puniceicoccaceae bacterium; assembly: GCA_022448605.1. GTDB lineage: Bacteria > Verrucomicrobiota > Verrucomicrobiia > Opitutales > Coraliomargaritaceae > Thalassobacterium. Next base: position 16,473 of record JAKVCM010000080.1, read on the forward strand.
ATACCGCACAAATCACTGCCAAAATACCGCTTAAGACAATTGTGCCAAACCAAGTAACATGCCTTAACCAAATCAAGATCACAAACCAACTAACCCAAGCCGCGCCAATCGCTACCAACCAAAAAACGCGCCGAGTAGGCTTTGTGTAGAGCCACAGAAGCAGGGGCACAAAGGCAATGTAGGCAGCCTCCGCAAAATCAAAAGGCGGAATAGAAAGTATCCAGAACAGGGCGGACAATAAACCAGCAATAATCCCCCAATATTTGGAATAGCTCAAAGCCCCCTCCTCCGGTGGCTTCGATTCTTGGCCGCCTAAAGGCCTAACCCCGAACTTACCAGCATACGATTGTTCCATATTCAATCTATTCAACATAATTACTCCACTCTTACGCTTTACCTTGCTATCTGGAAGCCGGCGCGTTCGGGGTAGTGCTCGATGAATTCTAGGAAGATATCTTTTGCGACGGGCCCAGCAGTAGAGCCGCCGTGGTAGCTATCAAGGGAACTCGTACCTTCAACCATTACAGCGACTGCAATCTGCGGATTCTCGACTGGAGCGAAGCCAACGAACCATGCTAGGTTGACTTCTTTACCATGCGCACGGAAGTCGGCGGTGCCTGTCTTGCCTGCAATGCGAAGGCCATCAATCTGCACGAGCCGCCCCGTACCTCCATCTCCAACAACGCGCTCCATCCCCTCCCAGAGCTCAGCTCTTTGATTGCGTGTTAGCCCGACAGGTTCGCCGCCGTGGTTGACCTGCTGCGCCTCAACGTAGCTTAATGCACGCAGGGTGGGCTGGGTGCGTGTTTCGTCGCGCGCTATAGATGCGATAAAGGTCGCCATTTGCAGAGGGGTGACGAGCAGAAAGCCTTGACCGATTGCGGTATTGACCGTGTCGCCCGGGACCCAACCAGACCCTAAGCGCTCGCGTTTCCAATCTTTAGTTGGTACAACCAGACGTTTAGTCTCATAGGGCACCTCAATCCCTGTTTTCTCTGCTAGCCCGAAACGCTTCGCCTCCGCGCTGAGCACGTCGATGCCCATGCGCAGACCTTCTGCGTAGTAAAAAATATTACAACTGCCCTCGATGGCAGCAGCCTCGTCGACGACCCCGTGACCATAGCGTGCATGGCAGTGGAAGATTCGATTGCCTAACCTGAAAACGCCTTGGCAGTCATGCTCTGTCTGCAGAGTGAGGGTGCCATGGCGCATCCCGGCAATGGATGTGAGTAATTTAAAAGTCGAACCGGGTGGATAGGAAAGCTGTAGCGTCCGGTTAAGCCACGCGCCACGCTCGTTTATTTCTCCAAAGGTTTTTCGCGGAATGAAGGGACTAAGGTCATTCAGGTCGTAACTAGGGTGACTGGCGATGGCGAGCACCTCACCCGTGCGCACATCGAGGGCAACCGCAGCACCCGTACGTTCGCCCAGTGCTGTCTCGGCGGCCATCTGTAAGTCAATGTCGATACTCGTAATTAAATCCTCTCCCTGTCTGGGTGTCTTCCCATCGAGCAGACTGTCTTGGAAACCGAGTGGATCAACGCGCCATATCTCGGCACCAATTTCTCCTGAAAGTAGGTCATCAAATGAACGCTCAAGACCAGTCTTCCCTATTTTTGATTTGAAGGTGTAGGTCTTGATCCCGTCATTGGGGATTGTATCTGGGTCGGGGTTTACCTTTTGCACATAACCAAGAGTGTGCGCAGCGGCCACGCCGTAGGGGTAGTAGCGTGCGGTGTCGGTATGAATCTGAATAGGTGATTGAACGGGCACCTGCTCAATCAAGCGAGCATACTCATCGGGTTTAAGGTCAGCGACCAAGGGTAGCGGCAGCAGGAGCTGCTCATTGAAGTGACGAATGATAGTGCGGGTGGAGACGACGTCATCACGCCCAGTGATAAGGTTGATCTGATCGATGTAGCGTTGGATCACATTCTGGCGCGCGACCCATTGAAGTTCGTTATAGTCGGGCGTCAGTTGTGAGTCTTCTCGTTCTTTCAGTGGCGTCAGCTGGTAAGTTTCTTTAAGCGCTGCACGTTCCGCCCGGATTATCTTCGAGTATTCTTCGCGAAACTCACGGCGGAGGTCGTCTAGGTAAACGACTGCGGAGTAATGTGCTCGATTACCAACAAGGAGGTTGCCCTTGCGGTCGTAAATATCGCCACGGGCCCCCGGCTTAAGAACCCGTCGCTCGGTCTGGCGCTTCTCAATTTCTTCATATTTATGCGCTGCGATGAGCTGCCGCCAGCCGAGCCCTAAAACAAGGGTAGCAGTGGCCGCCATGACGATCCAAAAGAAAAAAATAATGCGTGGGTTTTCACCACGATGGATGTCATAGCCGCTCATCGAAACGGCAAATCTTCCGGCTCTGAGTCAAGCCGACAGAGCACAAATAACATACGCTCAAAGTTAAAGAACCAAGGAGCCACGATTAGCAGCACAAGGTGCGAAGCTAAAGTGGTCACGAACACCTGCGTCCAAAAGCCTAGACTGTTTATATATGCGGTTCCCATTACTAATGTGACTAGTAGGATGCAAAAAATGTTCACGCCATGCGCTAAAAAAATGGGGTGATAATTGTGCTCGGCTCGAAAGCGAATGCGCATAAGAAAAATAAATGCGCCTGCAAAGAGAAAGCCCAAGGTAAATAAGCCGAACCCAGAAGGCAGCGCAGCATCGACCCACAAACCTGTGAGTAATATACAAATGAAGTAAGATTTATGCCTCAAGTAGAGTGCTGGTAAGACCAGCATGGGGCCTAGCATGAGAAGGTAGATCGACCAGCCTACGAGAGCCGAGTTGATCAACATCGTCAGATAAAGAAGGAGCGCATTAGCGCCGAAAAGGAGGATGCTACGCGGATCAAGGAACATCGTCTTGAAGGTCGATGGGATAGAGTGGAATCAGGACAGCCACTTCGTGTAAGCTGAGTAAGTGGGCATCGAGCTCTACTTCGCCTGCTTGAAAGATGCCCGTGTTGCCCGGTTCAAGCCAAGAGACACGCCCAATCATCAAGCCTGGAGGAAATGTGCCGCCTAGCCGAGTCGAGAGGAGTTTGAGCGGTCTCTGCGTACTAGCGACTACATCTTGTGGGGCATCGTGCACGGCACCGAGCGGATCGCCAAAGCCACTTTGAGGCAGTCCTTGGTAAACGACGGGCCGCTCATCACCCTCAAAGTTAGCAGCCATACGAAAGTTAGGACTCGTGACGAGCTCGACACGGCTAGTGAATGCACCCACTTCGACGACACGCCCAACGACACCACCCGAAAACACAACCGCAGCACCCACAGGGATGTCGAAGTCTTTACCCTTGCGAATAACAATCTGCTGCCACCATGCGCTTAAATCACGTCGCACGACTCGGGCGACTTCATAGCGAAACTCGCGTCGACTCGGCAAATTTAGAATAGCTTCGAGGCGCTGGATCTCGTTTTCGAGCGTTTCTTTGCGTTGTAAGTTAAATTGGTAGAGTGATTTCGCACGCGCGACTTCCCGACCCGCTTCGATTAGTTCGACCTTCGAGTGACTACGCCGCGCCCAGAAATTTTCGAGGTCATCCAAGTATGAGGTAGCCACCCAGGCAGGCGCTTGAAACTCAGAAAAACTAGCTTTAAGAAAAGACTTAACCGTTGTCGGAATAATCCACCAAGCAATCAGAAAGGCGCATAAGGCAACCAGCGGCTTGATCCTATCGAGGCGGAGTTTCGCCACGTCGCGTGCTATTTAGGGTTACCCGTAAGGTCTTTAAGTAGAAAGGCTAGTTCGTTTAGGACTAAGCCCGTTCCATTGGCGACGGCGCTGAGCGGATCGTCTGCGATCACAACGGGCAGGCCAGTCGCATCGCTGAGTTGCTGGTCGAGTCCCTTGATCATGGCTCCACCTCCCGCTAGGAAGAAGCCGCGATCTACTAAGTCGGCGGACAGTTCAGGGGGACAACGCTCAAGCGCATTACGTACGAGATCGACGATGGAGTCGATGGTGTCGGAAAGTGCTTCACGTATTTCTTGCGAAGTAATGATGATTGTCTTAGGCAAACCCGCGACGGAGTCACGCCCGCGCACTTCCATGGAAACCTCCTCTTCGAGCGGGAAGGCCGAACCGACTCGGATCTTTATCTCTTCGGCCGTGCGCTCCCCGATCATCAAATTGTATGCACGCTTCATGTAATTGACGATCGCGCTATCAATCTCGTCACCGCCGACACGGATACTCTTGGTATAAACCACACCTGCGAGTGAGATAATGGCTACTTCAGTCGTGCCACCACCAATGTCGACAATCATATTAGCCGATGGTTCGTCGATCGGCAGACCAACGCCAATTGCAGCCGCCATGGGCTCCTCAAGCAAAACGACATCACGGGCACCCGCGCGGATGGCAGAATCTTTCACAGCTCGACGCTCGACCTCGGTAATACCGGAAGGAACGGCCACAACAATGCGAGGTGCGACAAAAGTTTTTTTCCGATTCACCTTATTGATGAAGTAGCGGAGCATTGCCTCGGTAATCTCGAAATCGGCGATAACGCCGTCTTTCATCGGGCGTATGGCGGTGATGTTGCCAGGGGTACGACCCAGCATTTTTTTTGCTTCGGAGCCGACGGCGCAGACCTTTCTGGTAGACGAGTAGATAGCCACCACGCTGGGCTCGCGTAAAACGATACCCTTCTCCTTAGCAAAAACTAAGGTGTTGGCGGTACCGAGGTCAATGCCGATGTCGTTTGAGAGAAGTCCGAACACAATGTTATAAATGTTAAAAGCGCTAAGCTAGATGATAAATAAACGTAGAGTTTTTCTATGAAAGCGTTTGAATGTCAAATGATTACCGAGGCCGATTTGATCGGGGGCTTTATTTCTAGAGGTCGCATGTAGATGAGGAAAGTGGAGAGCTTTTACTGCTGACTACTCGGCTCGATTAGCCGACCAGCTTGAAAAAAACACGCTTGCCAGCTTGGAAGATCTGCTCGCCGACGGGCGGGGTGATTGAGCGACTGGGATCGTCCTGCTTTTCGCCGTCGATCTTGACTCCACCTTGCTGGACGAGGCGGCGAATTGCACCTTTACTCTCAAAGAGCTCGGACTGCGCCATGACCTCGAAAAGTGGCGCATCCGGCGCATCGCCAATCAAATCGCTCCAGGTGAATGTAGGCATATCGTCTGGTAGCTTATTCTTAGAGAAGACTTGCTCGAACTGCCCCAATTCCTGTTTGGCTGCTTGCATGGAGTGAAATTGGCCGACGAGCGACGAAGCAAGGCGCTTCTTTGCCTCCATCGGGTGGCCTTTTTTAAGATTTTCAATTTTATCCTCAGTAAGTTCAAGTAGCAAGCGGTAGTAGTCCCACATTGTATCGTCACCGATCGACATTATCTTTCCGAACATCTCTTTTGCATTGTCGGTAAAAGCGATAAAGTTATCTGCGCTTTTGGACATCTTCTTACTACCGTCGAGGCCAACAAGAAGTGGCATAGTGATAACGGCTTGCTCTTGCTTTCCCGCATCCTTCTGTAGGGCGCGCCCAACGAGCATGTTGAAAAGCTGATCCGTGCCACCGATTTCAACATCAGCGTTTAAGACAAGGGAATCATAGCCTTGAATCAAGGGATACATAAACTCAATCATCGAGATTGGTGCCTGACTGGCGTAGCGCTTGGCAAAGTCGTCGCGCTCCAACATCCGGGCGACCGTCATTTTTCGAGAAAGTTTTAGGCAGTCCTCAAAGCTCATTTTGTCGAACCACTCGCTGTTATAAAAAACTGTAGTCTTTTCCTGGTCGAGAATCTTGAAAGCTTGATCAAGGTAGGTTTGCGCATTTTCTACAATCTCCTCCTTGGTTAAGACAGGGCGCGTATTGGAGCGACCTGAAGGGTCACCGATCAGCGTGGTAAAGTCCCCAATGATTAGGAGAGCTTCGTGCCCGAGATCTTGGAACTGACGCAACTTATTAAAAACAACAAGGTGCCCAAAAGTTAGGTCTGGACGAGTTGGATCAACGCCTAGCTTGACACGTAGCGGCTTGTTGCCATGTAGGCGATCTTCAAGTTCAGTCTCGCCGATTACAGTTTCGGTATTGAAGCGGATTGTGTCAGTTAAGCTCATTTGTTTAAAATTTAGGAGTCAGAGGTCAGAGGTCAAAATCAGAACCACTCCCGCCCAATACCTACGATATATGATAAGTTGAGCGTATCCCAGTTCTCGTAAAGGATAAAAGCCTCACAGCGATAAGCACCTCATACTGAATTGCGAGAAGGTTAACTCAATTGACCAGAGCAGCAGGAGCATCACGCCTACTCGAAAGCACCTCGCTCATCCGCTGTAATTGCTATAAACAATCGCCACAATTGAAGAACCTCCCTAAACTAAGACTAATAATTAGCGTATTGTGATGTAGGGTTCAATTGGGCGGTTGCACTTAGCCGAAGCGACGAAGGCATCCCTACCCTTCGTATTGTCAAAAAGATAGATTGCGTAGCCTCCCCAGCCGCCGCCAGCGTATTTACGGCCGACACAACCATCCACCTCTGGTAAAGGCCGCATGCCTTCCTTGAGCTGCATTTGGTAGCTCAAACTGACAGCCTCACCGAGTTTGGAGATACTGGCATCGAGGACGGCATCTTTCGCTAAGAGCCCTGCAGCTTCAATCATATCGTAATCGCGGTCGTTGTCGGCATTGCCCGGAGTGTCGTGCGGTAGGTCGGTATAGTGCAAGGCCATGTGCCCGTGAAGAAAATCGCCGTTACGTTTAAAGTGGAGCACAGGCTTTTCACCGCTACGCCAAACGCAGAGACCTGTCTCGCGAATAATGGCGGGGTCTTGCCAGCCCACACCAAGGTTCAGCTCGCTCTCAACACCATCATTGCCATTAAGCAGTGCCCAAGCGCCGCTACCGCCAAGGCCTGACTTTTTCTCGTAACACCAGTCTGTCAGAGAAACCGTTGGAGAGATCGCACAGTTAACAATAAAGCCTCCCTTGCGGGCGTAGCGCGGGACATCGAGCCAGCCGCCGCCAAAATCGACGCGTAGGGGTGCATCAAAGCGCGTGCGAATCTTACGAACAATCGAGCTCGTGGAAACGGGCGTAAACTGCGGTGGTGTTTTGGGTAACACGACATACTTGGCGCCAACTTGAGCGCAAAGCGCCCGCTTAGCGTCGGCATATTGATCGTCCTCGGTCACTGCAAGCACGTCGGGCTGGATCTTAAGAAAGTGCTCCTTAAAATCGAGCCCGAGCTCATTGCAATCGCCGATCACAACTTGGTCGACCAAGTCTAGCGCAGTCATGAGCGATAATTTATGATCCTGCGGAAGCGAGCTGCGACGTTTCTTATGCTCCCAAAGCACCTTGTCCGAAGCAAAGCAAACGGTTAAGTGATTCCCTAAAGCGCGAGCATCTTTAAAGAATTGGATATGCCCACCGTGGAGGATATCATAACATCCGGAGATAAAGACCTTTTTCATTTTGATATGATTAAATAATATTGAGATCTATAGCAACCCTGTTAAAGTTGGATGCATCACGGGCATCGTAGAGGCGTCCGTTCATCAACTACTCCGATAGCTTCCAGTCCACCAAGGTGACTTGTGGGTTACGGCTATCGCGCCAGTAGTTCCAAGAAAAGCGAATCGCCATATCGATCTTCTGCCCGACGTCGGGCGCGGCATCTAGACGCCAAGCGATGCCTGCAATGCCACGCCTTGCACTTAGGCTGGCTGGCAAACGAAAGCGAAAGTTCCCCTCACCAAAGGTTTGGGGTGCCTCGTCTAGCACGATGCCTTGCAGGCCGAACACAGGCTCAGGATTACCTTGCCCGAAGGGATGCAAGCGGTCGAGCTCCTCAAGTAGGCGCTCGCCGAGGTCCGCACAGTCGAGCCATGTTGAAATTAACAAAGACGGCTCAGGTAAACCGGCGGGATAGAGCTTTTTCAGGCTTTCGAGATAACACTGCTTAAAGGCAGGAACGTCCGTGGTTTTGAGCGAAACTCCTGCCGCCATGGGGTGACCTCCCCAGTGGCCAAGCAGGTGGGCGCAGCTTTGGAAGACTTCGACTAGATTGACCGAGGCGACTGAGCGGCCAGAGCCTTTGGCCTCATCGCCCTCGGAACCAAGAATCACGCAGGGCTTATGGAAATGGCGACTCACACGGCTGGCTACGATGCCGACCACGCCAGGGTGCCAATCATCGCCAAAAAGCACAATGCCGGGCTCGTCGGCGAACTCGGCAGCTGCACGTTCTTCCGCAAGTTTGGCAATGCTCCGCTCAATGCCTTGCCGCTCTTTATTCATTAAGTCGAGTTGCTTGGCCATCTTTTGGCACTCAGAATAATCCTTATGCAAAAGTAAATCGATTGGCAAAGAAGCGTCGGCAAGGCGACCGCTAGCGTTGATGCGTGGGGCAATTTTGAAAGAGATATCAGCGCTTGTCATTTCTTGCCCACCGCCGATGCCCGAAATCTCGGCGAGGGCGCGGATGCCAATGCGCCCGTTCGCGCGCAGGTGACGCAGACCAAACCATGATAAAATACGATTCTCTGCGTGCAGCGGCACAAGGTCGGCCACAGTCCCCATGGCGACTAGATCAAGATAGTCTTTGAGTTGGGTGCCCTCAACTCGTGGATCCTCAGCTTCACGGCGATGCTTGAGTAGGCCATGGAGTAGTTTAAAAACGAGGCCAGCGGTGCAAAGATCGCGCCATGGAGCATCCTCCGAATCGTTAACGTGCGGGTTGACGAAAATGCAGTCGGCGGGTGCTTGCGTTTTCGTTTGGTGATGGTCGACTATAATCACGTCGACGCCAAGTTCACTAAGGTAAGCAATCGACTCATGGGCATTAGTGCCACAATCGAGAGCGATAAAAAGTTGAGGGATTTCGCCACAAAAGACGCGGTCGATCGCATCGCGACTCAATCCATAACCTTCATCCATTCGACGCGGCACAGAGTAGCGCGCTTCTAGACCGAGCGTGCGCAGCATGCTGACGAGTTGTACGGTGCTGGTGACGCCATCGACATCGTAATCGCCGAAAATGACGACAGACTCTTTCCCCTTAATAGCCTGTTCGATTCGCTCAACGGCGGCTTCGAGATGAGTCATCGTAAAAGGATTATCTAATTGCGCGAGCCTAGGCCGGAGAAACTCTTGCGCCGCCTCGGTCGTGATGATGTCCCGCTGCACGAGTAGGTCGGCCAGGACCTTCGGCAGACTTAAGCACTCGACCAGATTAGCCGCCGCTTTGTCGTCTGTATCGATTGTCTTCCAGAGCATCTAGGAAATAAGAGTAAAGCTGATTAAACAAATAAGGGAGGGTTTACCTCTCGACCCAGATCACAATGATCGAGCCGGGCGTAAAGCCTCTCCCACGGAAAAGAAGCGATATATAGCCTAAGCTTCTTTTTGGCTCTCCCACTCGTAGCGCTTAGGCGTGAGCTGTCGCTCTTCGACGTGACGTCGATCACCCTTGTGCCACCAGAAGAATACCGGGCTAGCGATGAAAATCGAGGAGAAGGTTCCCGTTAGGATACCGATGATGAAGACAAAGGCCAGATCGTTCATCACTCCCGCGCCGAAGACGTAAAGTGATGTGGAGGCGAGTAAAGTTGTGATACTCGTGAGCAATGTGCGAGAGAACACTCGGTTGATCGCCAAATTAATGATACTGCGCAGATCCGTGCCAGGGTTGAGCTCTAGCTCTTCCCGAATACGGTCAAAGGCTACAATGGTATCATTGATCGAATAGCCAACGATCATTAGAATCGCAGCCAGCATGGGCGCGGTGAACTGGCCACTAACAAAGAGTCCCATCTCACCACAAAGTACGAAAATACCAATCGTCATAAGGACGTCGTGGATCGTTGCCACGACCGCACCAACACCATAGCCGACTTCGAAGCGAAGCGCTACGTAGAGCAAGATGCCGACCAGTGCAGCGAGCACGGAGAAAATCGCGTTCCATTGGATCGTCTTAGAAATGGATGCTCCGATCTGATTGATTCCGGCTTGTTCAAGCCCAGCTTCAGTAAAGGCGCCTTGAAGGATTTCAAGAGTAGGACGCGCTTGATCGAAGGGAGTTTGAATTTTCAATATTTCACGGTCTTCCCCGATTAAGCTCTGATAGTTTACGGTGACGTCCTTGAGTCCGTTTTCTTCGAAGACTTGTGTGATCGCATCACTTTCTACCCGCTCAGAATAGCTAATCGTCATTTCATCGCCACCAGTGAAGTCTTTACCAAGAATATTATCGTGGTGGATCACCACACTGACCACACCTGCGAGCACGAGCGTCCATGAAGCGATAAATGCAGGCTTACGGAACTTGAAGAAATCGATTTTCTTTTCTCTTAAAAGTTCTAGTCCGAGGATTTTAGAAAGCCCTGCGCCGTTTACAAGGAAGTCGATCATAAAACGAGTGACGACCAAGGCGCAGAAGATCGAGGCGCAGATGCCTATGGCAAGCGTTATGCCGAAGCCCTTGACAGGACCAGTGCCGAGCCAAATAAGAATCGAAGCGGTGATCAGAGTCGTCACATTGGCATCCACGATGGTAGAGGTCACCTTATCGAAAGCGCCTGCAGTCGCATTTTTGATGCTTCTGCCGGTACGAAGTTCTTCGCGCAGACGTTCAAAAATTAGAATGTTTGCATCGACACCCATGCCTAGGGTGAGCACGAGCGCAGCGACACCAGGCAAAGTCAAAGTAGCCCCGAGGCTGGCAAGCACACCGAGCACGATGATGACATTGACAATTGCGGAGGTCACTGCGACCAGGCCGCCAAGGAAGTAATAAAGAATCATAAAGCCAACGACTAGGATGGCACCCCACTGCGCAGCGTTAACAGAACTATCACGAGCACCCGCTGCCATAGTCGGACCCACTTCATACATTTCATCAACGCGTAGTTCGATCGCGAGAGGATTATTAAGAACATTAGCTAACTCTCTAGCTTCGCGCTGGGAATAGCTACCTGTAATTTGGGCGTTTCTGGAAAGCACACCTTGAATAGTCGGCGCGGAGTAGAGCTTACCGTCTAGCACGATGGCGAGGGGCTCGCCGATCATGCGTTCGGTGACGGCGCGAAATATGTCAGCGCCCTCGTTGGTCATTTCTAGATTGATTTGAAAGCCGCCAGTCTGGGTTTGTGAGGCATATGCATCGGCCACGATCTCGCCCGTGGCTTCGGGAATGAGTTTTACGAATTTACTGCGCTCATAAGTTTCGCCAGATTGGCGGTCTTCGATCTCTTCATAGAGTACTTCATAACCGACAGGCGAACGGTTGGCGGGTGTCGAATCAGGCAAAAGGTCAGGATGCACAGAGCGAAACTCTAGGCGGGCGGGCTTTTTAACCGAATCGATCACCTCTGGGTTATCCTTGGTAGAAAGGCCTGCCAGTTGTATTTCAATCGCGTTATCGCCACGTGCACGAATCACTGGCTCAGCCACACCCATGCCGTCGAGGCGCTGGGCCATAATTTCGATCGCGTCTTGTAACTGTTCCTCTTGTTCAAATTCGTTGAGGCCATCTTGAGCCGCTTCGTCAATCATCAGCGTCACGCCGACGCCGCCCTTGAGGTCGAGACCGAGGCGGAGTTGGCTTTGAGC
>JAKVCM010000081.1 GCA_022448605.1 Puniceicoccaceae bacterium
CTGTTGCAATACGAATAAAGTGGTCGTTTGCCTTCGTGAAGTCATTTAAGTCATGATACTCTTCTATTGGAAGGGCAAGGTGGCGCCCGCCAACCATGACGGCTTTGTGTAAACGATCAACTCGGTTGAGATTGTGATGAGCTTGGGACCAGGTTCTTTTGAACTCGGCAATAAGCGCAGACTGGTCATAGTAATGTTCTGGATGCGCTTTTGATATGTTTGCAATATACATGAATTGAAATTGGGTGAGTCGATAGGTGAAGAATTCAATCTTTCCTGGCAGTTAACGTCCTCTTTGACGACCGCAAGACCCTTTTTGGTGATTGACGAAATATGACCAAATTTTAGTGATTTAATCGTGATTCTAAGGTCGGAATGGTGAATGCGGACCCTATTCTTATTCTTCTCCAGATAAGATTGACTTGAAGTTTTCTCGTCTAATGGGAGCTTCTTCTGTATTGGCGCAATGTCCGTAGGCTCGCGATTCGAGATCTTGTCGAAAGTTGGCTCCTCTACCTATCGCGAGTAGTATGGCTCTTTTAAGGCTGCAACGGTCGTGGTCTTTGAGCAGGTAGTTGGCTAGCCACCATCTAGTTTCTGTAAGTCACGCGGATAAGTGTGCCACCAGACTTTTTGCGCTCACGGAAATTTGACCCTATTCAAGCACTCGCAATCACCCATTAGGTATCGCCTTTGCTTTAAGCCGCTAGTAAACGTCGCGTAGATAACGTTTATCAGTTTTCAGCTTTTTGACGTAGGCCGCGGCTTCTTCGTTACTTTTGTCACCCTCTTTTTCGATAATTTCGTGCAGTGCCACATCGACATCTGTTGCCATGCGACTAGCGTCACCACAGACGTAGAAGCTCGCGCCTTTTTCCAACCATGCGTAGAGTTCTTTGCTGTTCTCACGCATGCGATCTTGCACGTAGACCTTTTCTTCTTGGTCGCGTGAGAAGGCGACGTCCAACTTGGTCAAAACGCCGTCGGCGAGGTAATTCTGCCACTCGGTCTGGTAGAGAAAATCTGTGAGGTAGTGCTGGTCACCGAAGAAGAGCCAATTTTGGCCTTTCGCTCCGACGGCTTTGCGCTCTTCCACGAAGGCGCGGAATGGAGCGATACCGGTGCCAGGACCAACCATGATCATGGGAGCATCGTTGTCGGCGGGGATCTTAAAGTGTTTGTTCGCGGTGACGAAGACATCGACCTTATCGCCTAGGGCGATGCGGTCCGACAAATAAGTAGAGCAGACGCCTTTACGCTGACGGCCATGGGTATCGTATCTGACGACGCCTACGGTGAGATGAACTTCGCCTGGGTGCGCCTTCGGACTGGATGCAATAGAGTAGAGACGCGGTGGCAGTTTTCGCATGATACCAACAAGGGCGTTGGCGGTGATATCTTTGGCTGGAAAGTCGTTCAAGATATCGATGATCTCGCGACCATCGAGGTAGGCTTGTAGGTCGGTCTTTTTTGCAGGGTCTAACATGGCTGCAAGTTTCTTGTCATTAGCGATCTCGTTATAGCGCTTGAGAACAGGTAAGGAAATTGCGGTCACATCGAGCTGACTAGTCAGGGCTTCTTTCAAGGTGAATTCCTGCTCTTTGATTCGTACAGGTTCGTCGGCGAGAAGCTTAGTCGTTTCGATGATCGCGTTGACTACATCCTCTGCGTTGTGTGGTACGACTGCAAGGGCGTCGCCAGTTTCGTATTCGAGACCCGAGCCTTCGAGGTTGAATTCTAGATGGATGGTTTCCTTGGCGGAACCTTCCCCGTTAAGTATGACGCGCTCAGTCAGTTCGGAAGGATAAGGATTTTTGCGGGAGTATTTGACTGGCGCAGCAGCGACTGAGGGCGCTGATGCTGTAGCGGATGCAGGAGGTTTAACTTCGACTTCGAGCACGCTGAGCGCACCTTTGTGCCATTTTGCAAAATCATCGTCATAGTCTACATCGCAATCCACGCGGTTGTAGATACGCTTCGCGCCAAGGCCTTCGAGGCGAGCGTCGAAGTCGATCCCCATTTTACAAAACTCCTCGTAACTGGTGTCACCTAGACCAAGCACAGAATATCGAGTATTGGGCAGCTTGGGTGCTTGGTCGCCCATGAAAGCTTCGTAAAAATCGGTCGCTGTTTCGGGCGGGTCGCCCTCACCCCAAGTGCTGACGACTACGAGAAGGTTTTGAATGTCTTTCAGCTTAGCTACACTGATGTCAGCCATGTTGACCGCCTTCGCTTTGAAGCCCTTGCCCTGCGCTGCTTTCACGGTAAGGTCTGCGAGATTCTCGGAATTTCCCGATTCAGTGCCGTAGAGAACTGTCAGTTCGGGAGCTGCCAAGGGTGCGTCGGCTGTGTGGGATGCAGCACCAAAAGTTGCGCGTAAGCCACTGATAAAGCCCTCAACCCAGAGTAACTGATCGGCTTGGAGACCCTTGAGAAGACTGTTCAGTGAGGCCACTCGTTCTGGGGCAAGGGGTGCTGTTTGGGGGACGACTGGATCGGTAGTGCTCATACTCCTACTTGTAAAAAAGTCTTTAAATAAGCACAGATCGCCAGAAACGCTAGCCTATTTCTACGTTTTCAGCTCTTTTCTTGGGTTTTTGAGTGACAAACCTAAGTTAAAGGTTAAATAAAGTAGTATTTCTTTCAAACAAGAGTGCTTCTGCGTTTGCATCGGGGGAAAGAAGCGACTAACTGATGATTTATTATGATTTCTGACAGCCAATCTGCGCCACAACTTCACAAGAACGAAGGAATTAAAACCCGCAGTAACTATCTCCGGGGCACGATTCTCGAAGGCATCGCCGACAGTTCTAACGGATCCATCGCGGCCGACGATCAGCAGCTATCTAAATTCCACGGGCTCTACCAACAGGACGATCGCGACGTGCGCGCCAAGCGTCGCAAGCATAAGCTGGATAAAGCCTACGCCTTCTTGGCTCGGATCTGCCTGCCTGGTGGCGTTTGCACCCCTGAGCAATGGCAGGTAATGGATAAACTCGCTAATTTCTGCGCATTCAATACGCTGAAAATCACTACTCGCCAAGCCATCCAGTTGCACGGCATCTTGAAGGGAAACCTCAAGGAGGTGATCAGCTCCTGTAATGAGGTCGCCATGACTACGCTCGCCGCTTGTGGCGATGTAAACCGCAACGTCATGTGCAACCCGAATCCTTTTTCCTCGGAAATTCATACTGAAGTGCAGCGCGTGACCGAGCAGATCGACGCGCACCTTAAACCGCAGTCGCCAGCGTTTTCAGAGATGTGGCTCGACGGTGAGCCGATCAAGCTAACCGTTCCACTAGCTACCAAGCGTTCGCTCGATTGCAAGGGCGACGAAGTAGAACCACTTTACGGTAAAACCTACCTACCGCGCAAGTTCAAGATAGCCATGGCCATACCGCCCTACAACGACGTCGACGTATTCGCGCATTGCCTCGGCTTCATTGCGATTGTCGAGGATGGCAAGCTGCTCGGTTTCAATGTCTCCGTCGGTGGGGGCATGGGTATGACGCATGGCAACGAAAAGACTTTCCCGCGCCTCGCCGATGTTATTGCTTTTTGTACGCCTGATCAAGCTGTCGCGGTGGCCGAAAAGATCGTCACCATTCAGCGCGACCATGGTAACCGTGAGGACCGCGCCAACGCTCGTTTTAAATACACCGTCGAGCGGCTCGGCAAGGACTGGATCCGCGAAGAGCTAGAGAAACGCCTTGGCCACAAGCTTGAAGATGCCCGCGACTATAAATTCGTGAGCAACTGCGACCGCTACGGCTGGAGTGAAGGCGTTAATGGGAAATGGCACCTTGGCTTATTCATTGAAGGCGGTCGGGTAGTCGATTTAAAAGACAAGCTGCTTAAGACTGGCATGCTCGAAATTGCCAAATTTCACAAGGGCGAGTTTCGCCTAAGTGCGAACCAAAATCTTATTATTAGCAATGTCGCCACTGAGGACAAAGCTACCATCGATTCAATGGGCGAGCAATACGGTCTTGACGCTTACAAGACTGCCTCTGGCATGCGGCGTAGCCAGATTGCCTGCGTGGCACTGCCTACCTGCGGCCTCGCTCTTGCTGAGTCCGAACGCTACTTGCCTAATCTAGTTAGCGATCTCGATGTTATTCTTGAAGAGGCCGGTCTACGAAATGACGAAATCGTCATCCGTTCCACTGGTTGCCCCAACGGTTGTGGCCGTCCTTACCTCGGCGAGATTGGCCTAGTTGGTAAAGTACCCGGGAAGTATAATCTTTATCTTGGTGCTGGTTTTGACGGCGAGCGCTTGAACAAGCTCTACCGTACTTCCATCACTCACGAACAGATTATCGAGGAGCTTAAGCCCATTCTCATTAGCTACGCCAAAGAGCGCGAAGATGGTGAACGCTTTGGCGATTTTACCATCCGCAAAGACTACGTTAAAGCGACCACTGCGGGTAATAATTTCCACGCGAACATAGCTTAGATCGACTATAAATAAGCTAATTTTTCGTTTTTACTCCCTTCAAAATAGGTTTACATGAAATCACTGCAAAAACTCTTACTTCTCGTCCTCTCTATATGCCTCTTCACCGCATGTAGTGAAGAAACCAAGCAGGAGTTGAAAGAAGCGGCTGACGCTGTCACTGCCGAATCCAAAGAGCAGTTATCTAAAATGGCCGACAACGCCAAAGGCCAAGTGACTGATACTGCCGAAGTGGTTAAATCCAAGACGCAAGAGATTGTAGACAAAGCCTCCGAAGAGGTCGCGGAGGTGAGGGTAGCCGCCGCAGAGAAGATGGAAAAAATTATTCAAGATACCAGCGAAGAAGTTACCGAACTTAAAGCCGCAGCTGATGCTAAACTGCAAGGTATGTTTAAGCAGAAGGAAGAAGCGCCCGCTGAGCTTGAGTAGTGTGAAGTTTTTTGGATAATGACACTACTAATTTGTAGACGCCCAGCTCATCGCTTTATTTTCACTCATGATAACACTTCTTTCCCCCGCCAAATCGCTTGATTATGATTCGCCGTGCCTTACCGAGCGATCAACTCAGCCCCGCCTGAAGTCGGACACGGCTGCGCTCATTGAGCAACTCAAAGCGCTTTCCTGCGAAGAGGTCGGATCACTCATGAATATCAGTGACAAGCTTGCCTTGCTTAATCACGAGCGCTTTCAAAACTTCGCACCATCCTTCACTAAAAAGAATAGCCGACAAGCAATCTTGGCATTTACTGGCGATGTCTACCAAGGCATGAACCTGAGCGAGTGGTCCGCAGACGACTTTGTAACAGCTCAAGAAAATATTCGTATCCTGTCAGGGCTCTATGGAGTGCTCCGTCCGCTTGATTTGATGCAACCCTACCGACTTGAAATGGGCACCTCACTTGCGAACGCGCGAGGTAAGGATCTTTATCATTTCTGGGGCGATCGCATCACGGGCTTGCTAAACAGGGATCTTGAAAAATCCCATTCTAGTGCCGTGGTGAACTTAGCTTCGAATGAATATTTTTCTTCAGTTACCCCGTCAAAACTAAACGGCCAACTCATCAGTCCCGTGTTCAAAGATGAAAAGAAGGGTAAGTATAAAATTATCTCCTTCCACGCAAAGAGAGCTCGCGGTATGATGGCCGATTACATCGTAAAAAACGAACTGAAAGAATCAGATGATCTGCGGGGATTCTCAAGTGCAGGTTATTCCTACGACGCCAAAAGCTCGACCAGGGATAAGCCGGTTTTCCTGCGCTCTGAGTTTGCTGCGAGTAAATTGTAGTTAATCGACCGGGCAAGTGGCAAAACTCTGATTTGCTTAGACTTAGGCCGTTGCTGAGAATGAGCAAGCCAAGCTTGAACTAATTATCGGTCCTATAGAAATCTAGGAGATGTAATTCGCTGTCATGCTACCTTTTGCGTTTCTGATTCCATCCACTTCGCCTTGATACAGGAGTTCACCGCCGGCTTCACCGCCCTTGGGGCCGATCTCGATTAGGTAGTCGGCATCCTTGATCACTTCTAGGTGGTGCTCAATCACAATAACGGTGTGGCCCTTATCCACAAGGCAATGGAGAAGCTCGATCAAGCGCTCGACGTCTGCTAGATGGAGGCCGATGGTGGGCTCTTCGAGGATGTAGAGATTGCCTTGGCCTTTGTTGTATTGGCGCTCTTTAAAGGTAGGCATACCTTTGGCTAATTCGCTCACGAGTTTAAGGCGTTGGGCTTCACCGCCGGAGAGGGTGGGCGAATATTGCCCTAGCTTGATGTAGCCAAGCCCCGTCTCTACCATCAACTCCATGAGTTTAGTCAGTTGGGTGTGAAAACTAAAGAACTTTGCCGCCTCTTCGAAGCTCATTTGTAGAACGTCGGCGATGCTCTTGCCATGCCAGCGCAGCTCGTCGAGTTCTGCGCCATAGCGGCGACCGTTACAGTCCTCGCAAGTCACGTA
>JAKVCM010000082.1 GCA_022448605.1 Puniceicoccaceae bacterium
TGCTCTCGGAAACCATGCCGGGGGATTTTTTTTAGGAACGCTCGATTGCACCGAGGAAAATGACTCCTCAAGCCGCAATCTATGCCGGGAAAACGGCTGGCTAAACTACGACACCTTGTCGGGCTCCTCTGTTGCCACAAACAGTGTAGACGATGTGTATGCTGGAGTTAGGCAGGCATCTCAAACCTTGAAAGATGCAGGAGTTCCAAGGCAGTATCGTAAGCAAATTCTAGAATCATTCCAAAGAGAGAATATCGCTGTAAGAACCGCAGGAGATGCGGAATTTGGCATTCGATATTTCGACGATGTCAATGCCTTCGCAGAAGGTAGATATTTGTTTGAGTCATTCCCTGCAACTCGCCAAAGCCTAGCCTTGCCTCCAAACTGGAATCAGATGACGAACTTTAGGCAGTTCCAAATTCGTCCCGGTGCCACAATTATTGAAGGCCCAGCGGCATCTCAGGGGCTTTATTACCCCGGAGGTCAGGTGCAAAAATACATCCTCAATCCATCAACAGACTTAATTGCTCCATAATGAAAAATACAGAACGCGCATTAGCTAATATTAACAAAGCAATCTCAGAAGTTAGTGATGAAATTGCTCGTCTTGATGACGGGCAGCAAGGAGTTATATCTAACGCACAGCAGTTGCAGAAGTTCTTGTCGCAACTCGAAGCAATGCGAGACGAAGTTTCTGCAAATAGTGTCAGTGGTAACCTGCTTGGAATGGGTAGAGTTATTGTAGACTCTTGGCCATTTGACTCGCCTTTAGGAGCGACACTTCTTGCTGCTGAACAAAGCTACAAATCGCTCGTTGGCTAATTGCTACTTCTTCAGGATTCCTTCCAAGTAGCGATCTACTTGCACTTCAAGAGGATGGTCTTTTGTTAAACTGAAGATTTTTCCGGATGCTGATGCTACGAGGTCAGGATCGATTTTGAGCATTCCGTCAAGTGTATGACGAAGCAGTAGTCGACCGGGGATATGTGATGCATTTTGTAAGCAAAACTGGATGCTGCCATCTATGATTTCCGCAGGATTTGAAAGGAAGCCTTTCTCTTGGGAATTCATAGAACTACATCTTACGGCCAAGCATTGTTCTAGGCGGAGGAGGTAGTGGTCAAGTTCCCTCCCTTTTGATGGACATGCCGCAGAATTAGGCATGGATTCATAGTCAGCTTCTTCTGTGAGCACTGATCTGATATCTTGCAGAACTTGCTCAGCAACTTTGTGGAAGCCGCATTCTGGGAAGTTATATCTAAATTGATTTATACAACTTGCGTCGATTGTTCGTATAATTTGGATATGAAGAGACCAGTTTTCTCCTATGGCTATAATATGACTATTTACCGCGAAACTAGGTGCTTGCTGGTTTGGAATCGCTTGCGCCGTCATGCGGGCATATTCAGCGATTGCTTTGTCGTCTGAAGCTACGCCAGAAAGCACAAAGCTACCAGCACCTAGGGTGCTCCATGGAATCTGTGTTATGCCCTGAGTATTCGATCCAAGACTTATCTGTTCAGATAGGAAAAGGGGCAGTGCTCGACTGAAACGGCCAGGGTTATCGCTATTTTGCTGAACTATTTCTGTGCCAATATTCGGAACTTCTGCACTACATCCTGTAAAAGCTATGCGAGGAGCGTCAGGGGATTTCGGAGGGAATAACTCTGTTAGTGGGTGGTCGTCTTTTAACCACAGTGGACCTTCTAATGAAAGAAGGGTGATTTTCATGTCTTGCACGGATGCTGGGCTTTCTGCTGTTTCGCTTCGTATCTTAGCTATTTCATTTTCCCAGTAAGCAAGATGTTCTTTCCAGTCGGGTCTTTGCTGGAGTTGAAGCTGTCTTAAAATGCTGGAGGCTTGGTCGAGTTGGCCTAGGTCTATATTGGCCTTGATCAAGTTATTGCCGACCTGAAGCCCATGAATTTCAGGGGCGAAGTGAGGCGTCACTAACTCTGTAATTTGTAGTAAATGTCCATTATTACCTAAGTCACCACTTAGCTGCATAAGCAGATCTGTTGGTAATGGCTTTGTAGCTCTGTTTAGACATTCGTTATACAACTTCATTGCGACATCAAGCTGTCTCGCTTGAAGCTTGGCCCTTGCGATCCAAAGCTGTGGTCTCCAGCTTCCGGGTAAGGCCGCAATACGCTCAAGTGCAGCTAAACCAGCGGCATCACCATCCTTTTCACGGAATGTGACTTCATACCAACCAACCGCATTGTCTTGATTTGGGTCTAATTCAAGTGCGTGCCACAGGGTTTGTAATGATTCATGCTCTCGCCCAAGAGCAGATTGTGCCTTTGCGAGATTCGTTAGAACGGTGCCGTCTTCTCCGTTCCTTTCTATATGCTCTGATAACAAGCTTTCAGCCTTTGCGGGTCTATGGGTTTGCAAAAATACTATAGCGTAAACCACAACACCGCGTTCTGGGGTCGGGTCTATTTCACTAAGATGACGTGCGGCGTCTTCGACTTCAGCAAAAAAGCCGTCGTTAAAAGCTGACAAGAGTAGCTGATATAATTCATCGGGGCTGTCCCAATGCTTCTTGAGGTTGCCAGTCAGCACATTGTCTAGCCACTCTTGCCTAGTTATCTGCATCTCTCGGCCATACTTGTCGTAAACCTTGATAAGCTCATCATCCTTTGGTTCTAATGGCTGGCTTCCAGTTTTAGCCTTCTGATTTGAATGATCAGATGCCTCAACTTTTTGCTTCTTGCCGAAGATTTTTTTCAGAAAGCTCATTGGTCGTATGTTGTCATATAAAAGCTCTCAGTTACAACACGATTGAGGCAGGTTTTGAAATGCAAAAAGGGGAAATGCAAAAAGGGGTCGGTCTAAGAAAACTCAAATCTTGTAAAAAACCTAACCAACCGGCACCAACCCGATCAAAGCCCACGGAGCCAATCTGACGTCCCCGGCGAGCACAGTCGTCGCCAGTTAGGCTTTCAGCGCTATCTGTCACCGCCTCTGCTCTCATCCCTCCCGGGGCCCTCCGCTTTGGCAGGCGAGCTGCCTCCGCGGAGCCCTCCCTCCGGTCCAGGTATTAAACTAGCACTCGCACGCCGCATGGATCCCGCTTCGCGGGGCGCCTACTGCGGCAGGTCGACCGGCCTGCTGTCCTTCGGCCAGCGCACCGCCGCGCTGCCTTGCGGTCGCTATCGCGCCGCTCACCCGGCCCCCACTCGGACATTTGGGCTTCAGCGACGGGGGAGGGCACCGATCCATTTTATCTTTTAGCCGCAGCGGTCGTATATGCCCAGCCTGGCCTGGGGCTCAGTCGTTTCACTCCCTCGGGTCTGCTCGTCCCACCCGAGGAGGCCTTCCGGGTCCCGCGGCCCCACCCTTAGAATCAGCCAGCAGACAAGCTGCAGCCGCAAGGAACCTACGCAGGGAGCAGCAACAAAGACAGCCGCCTAACGGCACACAATAATAACTTCGCTCCCTTTGCCCGTTTGCGCTGGCCTAACCCCAGCGCTCTAGGGTGGTGGACCCGCACCCGCGGAGCACGATCAAAAAACAAAACCAATCGAAGTACCAAAAAAAAAAACCGACATCCTCGGCCATTTTCCGGTATTTGCCGCCGAGATGATACCTCCACGCCGCAAGGTCTTCTCGTCCCGCTCAGCGGGACTGCGATGTTTGTCCAGTTGCCCAAGGGCACCCACTGGCCTGCACCCCTTCGGGGCTTCGCCATCTCCGTGCTATGCACTCCGTCCACCTTGCCCCGCTCCGGTCCCAATTT
>JAKVCM010000083.1 GCA_022448605.1 Puniceicoccaceae bacterium
GGCAATGAAACTTTCCCAGCCCATATCAACGATAGGTGTGACATAATCTGCAAGTGGAATAGCCTTTTCAATGGCAACGATATCACGCCAAGTCATGCCTGGCGAGATGCCTGCGATGTGTTGCTGGGATTCGGGTGCTTCTCGCGGATACACTTCAAGCCGAAGAACACCTCCGCTCCGCTCAAAGGAGGCACGCATGTTACCAAGCATTCCTTGCACTATACCGACCATAGCAACAAGCGCTGCCACGCCGAGGATGATACCACTCATAGAAAGTAGAGTGCGCACCTTATTCGACCAAACTTCACGCAGTCCATTAGATGCACCTGCGTAGATATCAACTATCAGATTCATTTAAAGCATCCTTTCACTAAAAGACTGTAGCGGAAAGAGGAGCTACAATTACGCTCTTTTTTTACGAGACTATAGGATCGTAAGGAATGACTTATTTCGCTACACGATGAAGTTGTGAATTCCATCTCCCTCATCGACCGTCATCATCCACTATTTTGCCATCTTGCATGCAGATGCGGCGTTGAGCGTATTGAGCAACTACGTCGTCGTGCGTGACAAGTGCTAAAGTAATCCCCTCGTCAAGCAAGGAGCCGAACAGATCCATGATAAGACCTCTATTTTTTGTATCGAGATTACCCGTCGGTTCGTCAGCAAGAATTAGCCGCGGTTTGTTAACTAAGGATCGAGCGATGGCAACGCGTTGACGCTCGCCACCAGAGAGTTGACTCGGGCGATGGCTGGCTCGGTGTTCCATCCCGACACGTTTAAGTACAGAGTATCCAAGCTCTTTTTTATTAGTGGAATTCTGACGTCCATAGATCAAAGGCAGCAGAACGTTATCCAATACGGAAAGCTTCGGTAATAAGTTATAAGATTGAAAAACAAAGCCGATACGTGTAGATCGAAGCCGTGCGCGAGTGCCTCTTCCAATATTGGAAACGTCCTCTCCTTCAAAAGACATCCGCCCAGAGGTCGGGCTGTCCATGAAGCCGAGTGTGTGCATTAGGGTCGATTTCCCAGAGCCAGAAGTACCTATCACCGCGATGAATTCACGATCCTGAATCTGAAGGTCAAGCCCGTCGATGGCATGCACGAGTTCGCTACCTACCTGGTAAGTGCGGCGAATATCCTTTAGTTCAAAGACGGTTCGAGAATCACTCATCGTTATTTCGAAACTTAGGCGGTCGACTAAGCGCGATGACATCTTTGGCATTAAGGCCATTTTTGATCTCTACATGCTGCAAATCGTTAATACCAACTTCGACTTTTTGTTTCTCCCAGCCCGTGGCAGTTTTTAAATAAACGTGGCTGCTCGGTCCTTCAGTAAAAACACCTGAGATTAGGACGCTGACCACACCTTCGACCGAGGCGATCGGCACCTCGACAGTGGCGCTAATACCTGGGCGAACACGATTGTCTGAAACCTCGAAGACAACCTCGATGGGAAAAACGCGAACATTACCATCACGACACGCTGAGGGAGCAATCACGTCTATATGACCTTCGACCTCAAAATCAGGTATGGCGTCGAAGCGTAAATAAGCAGACTGACCAACAAAAAGCCGCTCGACATCGACTTCGTTGATATTGGCCTCCAAGTAAAGCTCGTTGAGCTGGGCAATCGTGAGAAGATTCGTGCCGTTGGAAACGGAAGTCGCGCCAGAGATAACTAACCCATCTGTCACATCAATCATAGTAAGGATACCATCTTGTGGCGCCGTTATAACAGTTTTCGAGAGATCCTCTTCGGCATCTTCGAGTCGGGCTTGTGCGATCTCAAGGTTGAGTTCAGAAAGTTTAAAATCGGTCTTGGCGTCTAGGAATTCTTTTTCACCGACGAATTTTTTAGAGTGAAGTTCTTTCAGTCGCTCGTAGTTACGCTTCGAGCGTTCTAGGCGCAGAAGATCAGCTTCGAAATTACGTTCGGCTTCACGAACTCGTGCTTGTAGGCTGATACGATCTAGCTCTATTAGCACATCCCCCCGCTTTACAGAGTCGCCCTCCTCGACCAAAATGCGCGTTATACGACCACTTATCTCGGACTTCACGATCGAACTAAGAAGAGGTAACACCTCACCCGTGGCGGGGACAACAGATTTAAGATCGCGAAGCGCAGCGATGTCTGTTTGGACCACACCTGAATCTCTAGCGTTACCCTCGGGGACGAATTGAATCAAGCCGTAGATGCCCGCAACAATCAGGACTGAAACAAAAATAATTATGGTGCTTCGTTTCATGGTATTTATTTGGCAGATACTGAATCGAGATCGACAGTTGGCGCGGTCAATTGTGTGTAGGGTTCGACGGCATTCCAATCAAGACCGTTGCGGGCGAGTAATGTGCCATCGACACGGCTGAGTCGAACTGTCGCACGGAGAGTTTCTATAATTGATTGTAGGTAATTGCTCTTCGCACGGTCGTAGTCACGCTGTGCTTCGAGTAAACTGCGATATGGCACTAAGCCAGAGCCATAGCGAGCACGTTCTTGCTCGAAGGCTTCTTCGTTGAGTAAGACTGAGGCGCGAGTGACTTCAATACGCTTAAAACCGGCGCTGGCGGAGCGCCATGCCTTACGAGCAGAAAGCGCTTTTTCCTGCTTAATATTATAGAGCTGG
>JAKVCM010000084.1 GCA_022448605.1 Puniceicoccaceae bacterium
CAAAAGAAGTTTTGGCGACAGATTCATCAATGAAACGTGACAGTTCTCGTTAAGTATCTGACATCAACCGAGAATGTTACCGGCTTTGTTCCGAGGCCGGTGGGATTAACGTCAGTACTCCCACGAAAGAAATATTGCCCCACATGGTTCCTTGTGTCAGAAATGACGCGTTTCAGGACGGATTCGCAAGCAAAAGCAGACATTAGCTCGGAGACTTAGGTACCCTGATTATGACCAAGCCAGAGGAAGGCTATATGCCTCTTTTTACTTCTCAGACCGTTCGCAGCTTAGAAAAACGCGCTAAGACTCCATAAAGAGCAGCCTTGTCGATAGGTTTAGACAAAAACTCACACATTCCTGCTTCATAGCAAGACGCTAAATCGTTTGCTGCGACGTGAGCCGACAATGCCACAATTGGTACGTCCTCAATATTCGAAGCTTGCTTAATAATCCTTGTGGCTTGGAGGCCGTCCATCTCCGGCATCGAGACATCCATTAGCACCAGGTCAAAGCTGACGTTCGACGCCGCCTCAACTGCATGTTTGCCATTTTTCACATGGAAAACGCGTGCGCCGCACTTCTCTATGAAGTGACGTGCAATATAGGCATTCGTATCGCTGTCCTCAGCGAGCAAAATCTGCATGCCGCTGCAATCAGGAATGTTGTTTAATGTATTCGAGACCTTCCAAACTGCGCACATGCAATCCTGCATAGGAATTTCGACAGAGAACGTGGTCCCTTGTCCCACGATCGAGGAAACACTGATACCGCCGCCTAGTTTATCAACTAATCGCCTTGAGATCGCCAACCCCAATCCTGCGCCGCCATGACGCCGAGAGCGAGATGCATCAGCAATTATGAAACGATTGAAGATACGTTCTTGCGTGGCATCATCCATCCCTACACCAGTATCGGAAACTTTCATCATCAAGTTTCCCTTTGCGGCGCGATTTATCGATACTGATACTCTTCCCTGGTCTGTAAATTTGATCGCATTATGCACTAAGTTGTACAGCACCTGTTTGACGCGCAAGAAGTCCGTATGAACTTTCCCGCACTCAATCTCACCCTCAACGATTAGTTCCAGATTAGCTGATTGCGCTTTCGAGTCGAACATCCCTCGGCAATCCTCAATCAATGAAGCCAGGTCACAATCAATCGAGTTAAGCCTGATTTTACCTGCTTCGATCAGTGAAAATTCAAGCACCTGATCGATCAACGCGGTTAGATCGCTCGTCGCTCGCTGCGCCAACCCCAAGGTCGATAAATGAACTGGCTTTTGGAGATCCTCACTCAGGATTTCCAGGCAACCTGAGATACCGTTCAAAGGGGTGCGTATTTCGTGGCTAATGTTCGCCAAGAAATCTTGCTTTGCGCTATTTGCTGCTTCTGCTTGTTTTTCAGCTTCTTTGAGTCGCTCGATGGTTTCGCACTGCACCCATTGCGCACTGGTTAAAGCTGCAATTGCGGAGAGCGTTTCAATATCCTGCTGATCGAACCAACCGACATCTGGGTGTTCCGAATCTATTACCCCCAGCAATTCACTACCGTGAACTATAGGCACACATGCCTCGGATCCCGGGTTCATTAGATCGTGAATGTATCGCTCGACGCTTCGAGTATCATTTATCAATTCAGGTTGCATGGATTTAGCGACGCTACCCGTGATACCATATCCGACCGAAATTCTAAGCGGGTTTACGATTTGCCTTGTCGCAGGCGTTTTCTCTCCGATTGCGGCCGCTTGATAAAGGGTGTCGGAGTCTCGATCTAGGCGATAGATTACGCAATCAACAAACCCAAGTTTAGCTACGACGCTTTCGGCGACGTACCAAAGCAGCTCATCAAGGTCATTGAGCGTGGCAAGGCGCTGTGCAAACTCACGATAAATTTCGAGCTCATTCTTAATCGATCGCTTTCGCATAATTGGATGCTCCGAACCAAACAAGCACCTGTGCAGCGGTCTTGCCGAACCTCAAAACCTCTCTAACTATTTGATTTTATTGAATTATACGTTTCTCTCACTGCAGTGTGCACCGGCTTCTGATGCAGCATGCAATACTATTTTCGCAATTTGCATGCCTCGTGATGCAAAATTCACGCGTCTTAGGCTGCGACGCCGACCGTTTTCGCGCGGATTCAAGATATCCAGATCTGACTAGAATGTAATTCCGGCACAACAAGGAATCAGCATCTGTCGATACATGTAAGTCGATTGAATGGACGAATCGTAATTTTTGTTCGATCCAAGTGTCGCAGGAATAGAAAGACCCGCCCAGACTTATCATTAGCGATTGACCTTCAAGTTATTGACCGCAATCTGCAGGGCGTTTTTTGCAAACAGCGAAAGAATGTCGTGCTTTTTTCAGCATTCTTCGCATTCTGTCCCTCGATAAACGAGTGAGAGCTGCCAGTCCATGTTCGGCCCGCAAATTGCCACTCTCTGTATGTGATCGCTCTGGAAACGGTAGACCCTACTTCACCGCGATCAAATCCCTAGGCGGGTTGCGATGGTAGCCACAATCTGCGCTCGCCTTAACGAGTTATCCTAATTCGGGAGAGCGATATGAATGAACTAAAACCAACCTTCGGGCAACGCAGATCCGGATGCGCAAAACCCTACCACCCCTCCAATCCACACTCGGTGGAAGCACTAACTTCACATAGGAAGCGACGAAGCGAAAGGAAATGTAGGTGGTGCGTGTGCTACGTTCACAGCAAAGAGTATGGACAAGATGTTGTACGCGAGGCGGTCATTTTAGATCTATCCGATATTGGTGCACGCGTGCGCTGCCGAAGTCGCGCAGTGTTTCCTGAAAACTTTAGGTTGCGGGCTCCTCGACTAGGGCTGGACGTTCAGGCCCACACAGTTTGGCAAGAAGGGTTCGACACAGGAATCGCATTCGAAAGATAGGTGGACGCAAATTATCTGAAATATGGAACGAAGTTCATCACGGTTTCGTCGATCATAACTTTCTTGGTGCGTGGACGGACAGACAGTGACCCTATGGAAGACCGCAGAAAATTGGTTCTATTCCTACAGTTTTGGTAAGTTGCTTTGCCAGTGTACGTTGATGGTGACTTAGCAACGTCCTGTTTCAGGAAAAAGGTCTTTGTGACTCAGTCAATTTAAGGAGAGATCAGATTGGACTCCGAATACTTGTGGGGCTGGATGCAGTGTGATCACTCAAAACCCAAAAATTACAACACATTACAAGAAAAGTATGGTGCCCTCGGCCGGACTTGAACCGGCAAGCCCAATAACGGGCGGCGGATTTTAAGTCCGCTGTGTTTACCAATTTCACCACAAGGGCACGCGCGATTTGACTAACCGGGCTCGCACGATCTGCCAACCAGGTTTTAACGGCAAAGTGATAAGTTCGCAGAGATCGTGCACGAAATTTCGATTGGCATCTGCTATGCATGGTCATCAACATGCCTCATCCTATGCAAAAGAAGCGATACAATTCAATTATGGTCACCCTGGCCTGTTACGGTCCGGTTGTGATCGGTGTCTCGGCATTGCTCGCTTGGATTGTTCTTTAACTGAACCTGTTTGATTAGCGCTCGCGTATCTTGTCGCGATGTGTTTGGCGCTACAGGCGCGCACCGCATCTATTCGCGCTTCAATTGCTCACGAAGCACCTCTGAATAGTCTACCGGCTGCGACTTTATCATTGGCTCAAGGTAGAATGAGCCAGGACTCGCCCCAAACGTATTCCGCACCAATCGATTAAAAGACACGCGCGATAAGAATCCCCAACTCTCTGCGGTCTCTGAAATACGGCCTCTTCGGCGCGGTGTTTTCGCGAGTTCCAAGACTGCTCCATGGAGTCGTTTGCGCATAATGTAGGCTTTTATCCCCCCTTCGCTCTGAAACATACGATACAAAGTCGCGCGAGGGATTGCGAACGTCTCTAAAACCTCTGACGGCCCAAATATCGGGTCCTTAATGCGGGCATCGATATACTTGCAGATGAGGTCAAACTGAGCCAGTCGCTCATGCGCTCGTGCATCTTCACTTTGGCGATCCGGGGCGATCGCCATACGGAGACAGTCGACGAAGCGATCATAGTCTTCTTGGTAGAGACGTCCGTCTTCCCGCTCGATCACACGAGTCAGATTGTTCCACTCATTATGCAAGAGTCGGGCGACCAAGGTTCGGCCAGGCAAACGCATGGGTCTAATCGTATCCGTTTCGCGAAGTCCGAGCGCCGACTTATGGATCAACTGGCACTCAAAAACCGATGGCTTGTGAAATACGGCACAAGGGGCAGCAAAATCACAAATTGTGATGGCACCAGGTGTGTCTGATTCTTGAAGGAAGTGAGGGTGAGCAAGTGCCCCGCCGCGCAGATATCTTCCTATCAGAATAAAGCCACTGCTCGCATCCGCATGAGCTTTTGTATGGTCAGAAGCGATGGCACCAAACCGCATTCTTAATATTGCGCCCTGCGAATGAGACACAAGGTTAATTTCGTATAATCCAGTATTGCCAAGTGATTTAAGTGGCGCAACGTCATTACTCCTGATGAATTGCCTATATACATCAATTTCACCTGAACATTTGTCTAAATATACTTTTACTTTTGTCTTGCTCATAAGAATCCCTACAGATTCCAATCTTCACAAGAGTCGATGAATCGAAAGTATTAGAGTCATACTGCGAATTTTATTCTACTGTATTTGGAAGTTCAGACAGTTTACTTGGTTGACTATGATCAATCACCAGCGATTCGCAGGCAGCGATCCGCTCAACCCAAAAAAGAAGAACAAATCCCAATCTTCGGGACGGGCGATTACCAAAAAAGGCATGCGGCAAGGGAGCACGTCACGGTTCGGCGAGTGAAAAAGTTTT
>JAKVCM010000085.1 GCA_022448605.1 Puniceicoccaceae bacterium
CGACCTTGCTGCTGTTCCATCGACACAAAGCGCATAAATTCTGAAGAAGCGCGGTGATGGTCCACGATACGAACACCATCGACAGAAAATGAATGAAGGACTGCTTCGTTAAGTTCTACGAGCGCACGATCCTTCCATAAACGATCTTTCTTTGGGCTCAAAAGACCCATTCGCTTAGCTAATTTGGGTAGCACATTGTAGCGACCCGTATCACCTAAATCGCGAGAACCAATCTCGGTCTCCATATACCAACCGTTAAACGGTGCAGCAGGAAAGTCCATGCCACCAATGCGTAGATTCATATCTGATAAAATTGGAACGCCATACCATCGAAGACCTAACTGAGAAAACCACTCCAATTTAGGGTGCCTTAGTGGAACTTCTAGGCAATCGGCTACAGGAGGGTCGAATAAGCAGGGCTGTTCGCCACGCTTTTGGATAATCCAAGGCAGTAGATCAAAATTCGTGCGAGCTGGCTGCCAGCCGAGCTCTAAAGCCTTAGTAGTAAAAATCTCATTTTTTGGATCTCCTAAATAACTGCCGTCTGCTTGCTTACCATATCCTGCATAGCCAAATAACTGATGGTTCCATATTCTTAGACGTGAACCTTTGGTATCTGCTGGAGCATAAACGGTTAACAAAGGTTGGATTTTACCTTCGTTGGTCGCAAGACGAATATGCTCGAGCAAATCTGCAGCCACGAGTTCTGGCTTATCTAAATCTCTACGATCGCGTACTTTAAGAGAGGACCAAAAGAGCCGACCAATGCAGCGCGCATTGTTACGCCAAGCAACTCGTGCACCATGCTCTAGTTCTTCAAAGCTAAGCGAATATATACCATTTGTTTGAAGTGATGATTCTATCTCTTTACGTCTTTTATGCCAATCTGTCATTGATTTTTGCGCAAGTTCTTCGGCGCATAGATCGGCAAACTCCATCGCTTCACTCAACGAATTCGTGTTATCCTGATTAGTATTTTGCATCATGACTAGACTGTACTGTAGGCATTAAATAATAAGCAAATGCTCTGAAAAATCGCAGCAAATAGCTACAGCTTACGAATCTGTGAAAACATCCATTCATAAAATTCTTTCGAATTATATGTAACTCTTGCTGCGTCGTGACCTACATCACTGTAAGTACGTAATTGTACCTGCTGCCCACCTGCTGCGCGAATTGCTGCAACCATTCGCTCCGAGCGCTCAGCTGGTACGACGCGATCGAGCGCTCCAACAAAAGCAAATACTGGCACGGTAGCTAATTTTTTAGCCCATTGCTTCAAATCAGTGGTCACATCTTTGGGTCCACCTGGACCGATACCGCCGACTATTGGACTAATTGCAGCGAAATTTTCTGGACTGTGACCACCCCAGGCCCAAGAACCGTAACCGCCCATACTAACACCCGTTAGATACACGCGGTCGGCATTCACAGGAAGAGTCGCTAATAGATGACTGAGAAAATAGTTAAGGTCTTTCGGAGTCCAAGTATTTTTTCGACCATCACTAGTACGTCGCAAACATTGTGGAGCGACTACGATGCATGGGCCTTTTTTGTAGCGCTCAATTCCCCTACTTACTCCTTGTGACTGTCCCTTAATCTTTTGTAGTGACTCAAGGCTATCTCCACAACCTCCACCTCCATGCAGCACAATAACAAGCGGAACTTTTTGCGACCCAATTGTGCCAACTTGCTGTAACCAGTAATATTCGTTTATTGTTTCGGTCTGCGCAAAGCGCTCCGTATCGATACGACACACTACAGGCATAGCAATTGCGGAATGCGCAACTAAAATTACAAAAAAAAGGGTAATATGAAGTTTAAGAAATGGCAGCATACTATAAAATTAATATGCCAACAAAACTCGTGCGTAGTGCCCCTAGCAACTCTCAAATCATCGAACTTAACTGAGTGCGAAAGAAGTACTCACTAGTAAGTCTTGGCAAAGATCACTCGCTTGCCAGGCTGGCCGGTGAAGACACAGGGCACCACTTCGTCGACAGTAGGGTTGGGAATACAACGCACCGTCACTTTATATTCTTTGGCGATCTTATCTTCGAGTTCCGAGTCGCAGCAGAATCCCATTGAAGCAAAACCACCGTGTATTTCGGGCGCGTCGACGTTCTTTGGCGTGAAAAATTCGATAAAGTCAGCCTCGGTCGTGATCTCGCGTGTGTGCTCTTCCTGGAAGGCTTTGGCTTTGGCTAATAAAACAGCCTGCATCTCATCGAGCAGATTAGCGATACCACTAACAAATTGCTCTACTGGCATGCTCTCTTTGTCCTTTGCTCCTCGATCGCGGCGACCTACGAAGACAGTACCTGCCTCCATATCGCGAGGCCCAACCTCGACGCGAAGCGGGATGCCCTTCTTGATCCAGCCCCATGCCTTTTCACCACCACGCATATCGCGGTCGTCGAACTCGACGCGCACACGCCCATCGATGTAGTTCTGGTCTTGTAATTGTTGCTTGAGTCCGAGGCAGTAGTCGATCACC
>JAKVCM010000086.1 GCA_022448605.1 Puniceicoccaceae bacterium
TGGAGGAGACTCTACAACACAAAAAGACCACACAGTGCATTGGGCTACAAACCACCAGCTCCCGAAACCATCATACCGATGGATCAGAGGCCAACGATGCACTAACAATCAAACTGGACCAGTCAGATGAGGCTGCTCACGATCTCGGTGAGACGTGTGGTCGCGAATTGGTGTGCTGCCTTGTCGGTTGGCTGCACCATGAGCTGAGGTCCGCCATTGGGCTGACAGGCAGTGTATGCCGAGAAGTTGATCAGAGCTTAGGACTTGCCGCTCTGGGCCGAAAACATGAGAGTGACCTTGCGGACTCCCGACTCAATTCCTCCCATGATATCCATGGGATAGCGGAGATATGGCGTTTTGTCTGTTCTCCAGATTCCAGGCATCTGCAGATGCGACCGCGCTCAGGATGCGATACCGATCCGCCCATTCGGAGACAGTGAGGTCGCTCGGGGGCGTTAAACCCTTCTGAAAAGCTCGCGCGCTGGGCTCATCGAGATCCTTGGCGGCCTTTCCGATCAGTGATTGCAGCTCCAGAATGAACGCACGACACTGCGGTCTCAGATCACCCCGGGCATCCGTCTCGGTGTTGCTCATGAGGCGCGCAGGCAGGTTGCCAATGTCGCCCATTAAGCGGCTTGCTGCAGCTCGCAGTTTGAATTCCACGGAATCGCGCCGGGCGAGCTTTCCCTGCTCGATCAGAACCTCGGTTTGCACGATTGCAGTTTTCAGGAGCTGGAGCGCGAGCTGGGCTTCAACCATGGACTCGGAGACCGGGGGCGCGGGCGAGCTGATCAGGACCTCACGCTCTGCTTCAATGATCTGCTCCTCAGGCGCCTCGACCGCCTCCGCTAAGGCACGCTTGATCTCATTCGATGCGATCTCGATGTCGGTGGCGAAAGACTTGTGGCCGATGCTGCTCAGGCTGGCCAGGAAGTCAGGAGTCCACTTCTCAAGCTCTGCGCTTACCAATTTGGTAATTGCCTGAGCCGTGTCGTGGGCGTCCTGAGCGACGATCAGGGGCTCGATCAGGTTGCGGTGCTTATAGAACTGCTTGGCGACATCTGCGCGGGCTTTGTTGAATTTGCCTTGGGCGAGTCTCTCGGTGGGTGTCGCATCACCGAGCTCGCCGTCCTGCATTCGACGCTCTTCGGCTTGGACCTCGGACTCCAGTATCCCGCCGACACCAAACTTCCCGTTTAGATCGGTGAAATGGCCCGCTTGCACGCGCTGAGTGATAATCGGTCCATGTGTCTTGAGGCGCTTGGCAGCTTCTGCCTTCGTGATCACCGCCCGACCATCGTCCAGAGCTTTGACGCGGCGCCCCAGAGATTTGCGACGGGGTTTAGCCATGGGTCTGCTTTGGTAGGACCGCCGCCGGGGCAGGGGAGATCTCACCCTCATCGAGGAACACGATGCCCGCCTCTTCAAGGACGCGGCGCATGGACTCTTTCGCCTGCCCCTTCGAGATCTCACCGCGCTCTATTCGGAACACAGTGAGGCGAGAGACGCCGCATAGCTGGGCGATCTCATTGACGGACATACCGAGGCAGGCTCGGGCGGATCTGAGTTGTTCGGGAGACATACGTGATACATATGTATCGGGGATTTACATTCAATATCCGGTATCTCGGAGAAATATCCGTCATAGATTACTATGAAAAAACGGAGTCGAAATCGCAGAGTTTTTGGGGGCAGCGCGCACCGCTTGCTTTATATGGGTGAGCAAAGGACCCGTAGCTCGCAGAGTAAATCCAAATATTTGTACTTCGGGTGAACTTTTCGAAGGACTGTCGTTTGGACGCAAACGATATTCCTAACGTCCCGCCGCCACAAAAGTTGGCTCTGTTTTTCGTTTGTTGACCGGCCTCTATTGGCGCAGCCGTTGCTGCGAATGCTCAATTATTCCCAAATAGCAAGATTGAGCCCGAAGTGGCAGATGCTGGGCAACCTACCGGCGGTCACCATTAAGCTTGCAGCAACCAACAAAGAAAATCAGGATATTGTCGCTAAGGAGGGGCTCGTGGAACTACTTGGTTTCACCGTCCAGAAATGCCTGTCCCTTTTCGAGAGTAGCCTTGTAGCTTAGCGGTAATGAGAACACTGACTGGTCGAGCTTGGTCGGCACCAAAGATCTTATTCTATCGCCATTTGGACCAAAAACGACTGGGTACGTGTTGCGGTTGAAGTCGGGTACCTCTTCCAAAAGATCGGTGATTACACGTTGAGCATAGGTATCGAAAATCGCTGGGCGATTGCTTTGCAATAGCACTGACGCGCCATCTTCCGAGAAAACAAACCCAGACAACGAGCGGCTATGCTCAAAGCTCATGTCAATTGTGCCATTCGGGCCGATGTAAAACGAACTGCTCGTCTGCACGCCGCTTTCGCCTGTAAATTGCCACGCTTGATAACCTTTAACCGCCCGGCCACCCCCCGGGTGACATGAAAAAGCTTCGTCTGCGAGGACCTGGTGGTTCAATACGGTATCGAAGTTTAGGGACCGCCCCTCTAAGTCCATTTTACCTGCATAGAGACTTTCCGGCGGTCCTTTGCCTTGATCAGGTTCAGTTCGCGTCGGCTCTGATACGAAAACGCACAGTGCGTCATTTCCCCAAAAACGCGCTGAGATATTATTTCGGTACGGTATTCCACGTTCTTTGTATGGCGTGACATCCGGTTCAAAACTTACGGCTGGTTGCGGCCCATTCTCCTCAAGGCTTAGCAATATTTCACCCGAAGCTGCATCAAGAACAACAAACGGGTTGATATAGTCCCTCGGCACTACAATCTTCGAACCGTCTGGGCTGAACATTACTCGCCCGTACCAAAAGGGCGAAATAAATTCGTGTTCGTATAACCTAATGCGGTGAGCGATACTGCCATCCAAAGCGTTCACAACAACTAGATCTTGATGTGTTTCCATCCAGGCAATCAATTCGTCACCCGACGAAAATCCAGGGATCTGTGAAGGCGAGACGAATATCGAGCCCACGAAAGTAGAGACTCTCCGACCTGTATCTGTGTCCCAGATAACAACTTCGTTTTGGCCTTCGGGCAGTTGCTTCTGGGTCAGCACACGTGTGCCTTTTGGACTTAGCCATCCGTAGTCAAACTCATACCGTTCCTCGAGCGAAACGCTGCTAGTAAAAAGCGCGCGGCGGAGCACGGAAAGAGCTTCCTTGGCCTGTTTGGGAAGATCGTCATCAGCCAAATCGAAAGGAGGCAGCGCGTGCTGTAAGGCCGAAATAGCCGCTTTCCTGTTACCATCTTCGAGCATCTGTTCAGCCTCAAACAGCGACAGGATAATGCTTTTCAAGACATCGTCGGTAAAAGCAACTTCAGGGTCATTTGCAAAAGTAGGGTTTGAGCAAAATATACTTGTTGATAGAACCACTGCACCTATGGTGTTTTTGAGAAACTTACAAAACAAGTACTTCTTCATGGAGAAAACCTTTGTTGAAAAAAAATATTTTGGCGTTGGCGGCATGGCTAGCAACATACCCACTTCTCGTTTCCGCGCAAGCAACCGGCCAATGTCATGATGGCTATCGATGGTCATCGAGTTTTCAGGGTGGCAAGCGGGTAGCGACATACAATGCGTGCAATGCGTCAGGGGATTTCATTTCTATTCGGTGCGGCCCGGGTTGGCCTGTTTTAATCATCGAGAGACCGTTTCCAGAACTGGAGCTGGGCAAAACAACCTTTGATTGGATGTACGTGGATGGTCAGGAATACGAAATGGCGATCAAAACCGAGTATTCCGAAATGCTCGGAGCGCCGTTTGCCATATTGCCCTTGGATCACCTTTCGTTCGGCGCAATCATAAGGGGCAATTCCATGAATTTAAATGTTGGCGATTCTAGTTTCACGGCGCATCTAAAGGGCTCAGGGAAAGCGCTGGAGCTTATTGTTGGGTGCCCTATCGGCGGATAGATTGACAATGTCTAAAATCGGCTCTGCGTTTCTGCGAAACAAGCGCATTCAGATAGCGTGACAGCGCTAAAGGTTTAAACGGAGATCGACAACTCCTAACCTCACCGCTTTTGAAAGCTGACTTTGGTGCGGACAAGGCAAAACGCTACTTCGTCCCGCGTCGCAGTAGCTAATAGTTGGCGCATTGGCTTTTTCCGCAAGCGCCGTGGAGCTGGAAATAAAGATCAATTTTGTCCTGTTATGTAAAATCAAAAAGAAACGAGAATATCCAGCGAGATAGGGAGCGCCTTGCGCTCTTTACAACAAATGCCTGACTAACCGCCGAGCCACAGACTGAAATTTGCAGTTGTACCTACATGGACCTGGAGATTGAACAATTGCAGGTATTCTCCCGTGCTGCACTTTTCAAAGGCTTCTAATGTAGTGTTTTTACGTCTGAATGCGTCGTCAGATACACAATAGAAGGATTCAGTACCATATTGAGTTGAATGCCGGAATGTTCTTGGAATGGTGTCTACACCATAGTCCAATACTTCTCTGCCTTCGTTTGTGCGTCGCGTTACTGACAACAGGTAAATCGTAGGGGCGTTACCGTAAGACCAGCGTTCACATTGACCCGGGGAGATGTGGAACCAACCTCGCGACTCCCAACGCGTGCTCAGAAACACCCAATGTCGGACAAGCATTGCGATCATTAGTGTCGAGTCGCCCTCGTTACAAATACGGAATTCTGGGTTTGATTGAGCTTCAATTCGCTCTGGAGGCAAAGTAAGTGCGACAACGATCAGAGCCGCTAGTGTTGTTCTCTTTCTCATTGTGGACACCTATAATCTGGCGCTTGATCAGGTGGTACCAAACGACCACTACGCTCGAACCAATGTTTTCCATTGCGAGTATTATACAGCCTGGTGCCGTCGTCTCTTTCATATGAGCCACGGTTATAATTTTTAATTTGTAATTCACATAGAGCTTTTGTTACACGCAACTGCTCAGCCTCTTTTTCTTTTATTTTGAGGTGAATTTTTATCATGGCTGAAGCCCTAACGTTACCAAGAGCCGCAGCTTGCTCGAGCATCTTGAGACCGCGATCTTCATTGACGCGAACACCATCACCATCAAGCAGTCTTGATCCATACTGGAAAAGAGCCTCTGGGTGACCTTGTTTAGCCGCACGCGCAAGATAGTTTATTGCGGTTTTGGTGTCGTTTACAAAACCAGAATCTTTGCGAATTAAAATAAGTGCTGCTTCTACCTGTGCATCTGCATGGCCACTGTCTGCGGCTTGCCTCAACAGTTCTAAACCAGCAGCGCGTGCCAACTTGGATTCACTCTTTTCCAACGCTTTCATACCTAGCACATACTTTGAAACTGGATGATCTGATGCGGCCTCCAACAACTTCAAGGCGCGTTTGACATCTTGCGGGCCTCCTGTGCCCGACATTAGCATTTCCCCTAGTCGCGCTTGAGCTTCTATGCTCCCGCTCTCCGCCGCGAGTGAGAATAAGTCACGAGCGCGTACAAGGTCGCGCTTTACTCCCTTGCCTTCAAGTAGCAGCCTACCCAATGAGACATGCCCCAAAGGGTCACCGCGGCTAGAAGAAACCCGATATGCCCATACAGCTGAACTGATATCAGAAGCACCACCAAGCCCACGTTCCTGCACAAAACCCATTAAATACGCTGCGTATCCACTTCCGTTCTGCGATGCCTTTACGGCGTAGCGGTATCCAGAATTCACGTCTCGTTCTACGCCATTTCCATTGATAAGCCTTGCAGCAAGGTCATTTAGTGCATCGGTAATACCGCCATCGGCCGCCTGGTAAAGAAGTCGAAGTGCTTCTTTAGGGTTCGCCGGAATTCCATCGCCGGTCCATAGCATCTGAGAGAGAGCGAATGCCGCGTCTGGAAATCCGGAAAAGGCTGCCTGCCGATATAGTTCCGCCGCGCGCTCTTCGTCGCGTTCAACATAGGTGCCACTATGATGAAAAGTTGCGAGCGCGTGAGTGGAACGCGCGTGACCTGAAGTATGGCCACGTACAAATGCTTCATATGCCTTAGCTTCATCTGCATCAACGCCCAAGCCATAAAGGTACATGAACCCTAGCGCATTGTGTGCAAGAAGGAATTGAGCTTCAATGGCTTGCTTCACTAAAGGCAGTGCTTCCTCTGCTCGATTGGCTGCGAGAAGGACGCGCGACAGTCTAAACGCACTTACAAAATCATCGGGATTGTCCTTCATCGCGCGTTCGCAGGCGGGAAGTGCCTTTTTAGTGTCCAATTTTTCAAATGCTACACCTTCAACGCCTGGTTCGTCGGGCGAGGCTGCGTAACGTTTGCAAAGTGACTCATCAGCATACGGTAAGGTGGGCAGTTGCAAGAAAACAAAGGAAACGACAACAGCCAAGTTTTTGGTGGCGCAAATACGCGAACTCCAGAAAGCCTGAGTCATAATGTTACTTAGGCAATGAAACATCCAAAAATCCAATACGCTTTGATAAATTGTTATCCACGGTCACAGCATGTTAACGATTTTACCCGTGCTAGCAAAGTTTTTCCTAAGCACTCGCCATGCGGGAGAGTGGGCAACGAATTGTCGAGTCTGATCTGTGCGCTTTCTATGACTCCATACTTTAATGCGGGTTGGGCTTTGTCACAACGTACGAGGTCACCTCCGCTTGAAACTGTAACTTCCTGTACATTAACGGTGAAAAGGTTGTCACAAACGCAGAACTGGATTGGTGGATTCTTGCCCAGGCTTGGATGTAGTAGCCTTCGTGCGAGCTGAGTGGGGCGCTGTATGTTGTTTGGAGGCCTACTATCCTAGCTTCAAAGACCGAATTTCTGCTGAAAAAATGACCGCAGGCGTGTCCGTCGTCAGAGTTTTTGGAACCAAGAGCGGCGTAAACTAAGAGAGTGTTCGGCTCATCTGGTTGGTTTGATTATGCGGCCTGTTTGCGGTGATGCAAGCGCCGAGCTCCGAGTGTGTTTTGTTTGATCCTTTCGCGTTGTTTTAGAATGGCTTTGTCTCGACCGAAGTAGACGTCGGCGGGCGTGACGTTGTTGATACTCTCGTGGAAGCGCTGATGATTGTAGTAA
>JAKVCM010000087.1 GCA_022448605.1 Puniceicoccaceae bacterium
AGTTTTTGGACGATTTCTTTGCCGATCCCTTGCTTCCGATGCGCTTCGTCTACGATGATGTCGTCCAACAAAGCCCGATAGGCATAGTCCGAAATTGCCCGGCCAAAGCCTATAAGCTTTCCATCCAGCCGAACCGTCACACAGAGATCGCAATGAGCTAGCATGTTGGCGATACTCGCGAGCTCCCGTTCATCAGCCCAGCTTGTCTGCTTAAAGAGAGCTTTGAGTTCATCCGGTTTGGGAAGATTGTGTGTGCAAAATTCAGCATTCACGAGTCAAGGACTGCCTAGCTGCAAAGCCGGGGGCAAGGGTAACTGCTGTTTTGCCAAAACTGGCTAGGCCAGTTCGATTGTAATATCTCATAAAAATAGAATTCGCATGAGGAACCTTCTGCGTTCACGGAGCACTTACGTCTGTAGTCGTACATCCCACGAATCTGTTTAACCCCAACTGTTTGTTATGCCATTTGCTCAACCCGTTCTTCTGCTCGCAGTTGTCTCTGCCATATCTGTTTTGTCAGCTCAACCCCGTGCACTTGTTGAAAATATTGATGTAGCTCCTGCTTTGGAGGTGCCCAGTCCCGAAAACGTCGACGGCCCAATTATTCAGTTAGCCCTATTGCTCGACACATCCAATAGTATGGATGGCTTGATTAATCAGGCGCGCACTCGACTTTGGAGCATTGTAAACGAAATGTCTGCTATCGCTGTTGCTGGGGAAGTGCCACAGCTTCAAGTAGCTCTTTATCAGTACGGAAATAGTGGAATCAGCGCTGCCGAAGATCACGTTCAGCTGCGGTGTCGATTCACAACAGACCTCGATATCGTTTCTGAGCAGCTCTTCGCGTTGAGCACTAATGGCGGTAATGAATACTGCGGGGCGGTGTTGCGCGAAGCGTTGACCGAATTGTCCTGGGTCGGGACGGGGCGTAAGCATGTATTGAGGTTGGTTGTGATTGCTGGTAATGAGCCATTCAATCAAGGCACCGAGCCGTTTGGGGAATGGACGTCCCATGCGATGAAGCGGGATATTCGGATAAATACTATCTTTTGCGGGCCTGAACAAGAGGGTCGGCGTACCCTATGGGAACAGGGAGCCCTCAGTGGCAATGGCTACTACGCATTTATCAATCAAGACTATCAAGAACCCGAAATTGAAACTCCGTTTGATGATGCCTTGAAGCAGCTCAATGATGCCTTGAATGGCACATACATTGGCTATGGTAGACGCGGGGCGGAATCTTTGAAACGCCAGGAGATGCAAGACCAGTTCAATGCCTCTGCCAGTGTTTCAGGCTTCTTCTCTCGGGTTCTTTCAAAATCTTCTTCGAATTATGCTACGGGTAGCTGGGACCTCGTGAGTGGCGTCGAAGACGGTTCTATTGCATTGGAAGATATTGATAGCAAAAGTCTTCCTGAGGAATACCGCGGGTTGAGCCCGGTTGAGCTGGAGCAGCGCATAGATCTGCTTGTGATAGAACGCACTCGCATCCAAAATGAAATCGTTGAAGTCTCCAAGAAACGAAGAGAGTTTATTAAGCAGGCCTTGACCAATCAGAACGCATCAGAATCTGAGAGACTCGACGACGCCTTGATTCGCGCTCTGCTAAAACAAGCTGTAGAAGCTGGTTTTTAGAGCCGGCTGTTTTCATGCCGTCCTCTGTCTGTAGATGCTCACTTTAACGCCTTTTGAATAGCAACTGTGATCGGGAGCACCCTCAGGGGGTTCAAACCCATTAAGCGCGAACAACTGGGTCGAAAACTTGGATACGTCAACGTTTTCGATGGCATAGGGTGCATGAGACACTTGTCCAGTTAGGAGCTGTCCATCTTTTTCCCGGCATGCAAAGAGACGATAGCGCTCGACGAGGAAATGGTCGAGACTCTCATCGGTCGCCAGGCGTGCGCTGCCTTGGCCACGATAGGAGAACTCTTGTTGGGAATTTTCCCCACGTTGCGATTGAAAATGGATAGAACCGTCCACACTGCGCGCTGCTTGCATCTGTGCGTAATGGTATGGCAGGTGGAAGCAGCGCTGTGCGATCCAGACAGCGATACGTTGGCAAGCATCTAACGAAAAAAACCAAACCCCAGGCCGCCCCTCTGCGTCGCGCACATAAGTCCTTAGGTTGAGTTCAACAAAATTAGACAGCCCTGGCACAGCAAAAAGCCCGCGAGGGCGCACCCGAAGCATCCGAAATGGCACCACGCCGATATACGCCTTTCCCTTATAGAGATCGACACTCAGGCCTTCCGGCAGGCGTGCCTGAATCGCGTCGGCATCCCATTCCCAATGCAGAAACAATAGATCCTCC
>JAKVCM010000088.1 GCA_022448605.1 Puniceicoccaceae bacterium
CATGGCCGACGACCTAGGTTACGGTGATGTCGGCTACCAAGGCAGTGATGTGCCCACTCCCAACATCGATTCGATCGCCGCAGGCGGTGTGCGCATCACAGATGGCTATGTTACCTGTCCCGTCTGCGCTCCCTCTCGCGCTGGTATGCTTACTGGACGTTACCAACAAAGCTTCGGGTTCTGGGATAACACAGGTCCATATCGACTCAACAAAGACGTCGAGCCAGGCATCCCCACAGATCTGGCGATCCTATCCGAACGCCTCAAACAGCTTGGTTACACCACAGGTTTATTCGGCAAGACACACGATGGAACCGCAGAAGCAATGATGCCATTTAATCGCTGGGATGATTACTACGGCTTCAACAACGGTGCATCCAATTTCCTCGGCGATATGAACCGAAAGCACAACCCAATCTTTCGTAATAAGACAATCTACAGCAATTTCTATGAAGACCGTGGTATTAACAAAAAAACGGTGATCAAAAAAGGCGTCATTCAGCGTGACAGTGAGAACTATTTAACCGACCAACTCGGCGACCATGCCGCACGCTTCATTAATGAAAACAAAGACCGGCCCTTTCTCTGCTACGTATCATTCAATGCGATCCATGGCCCATTTCAAGCGACCAAAGAAACACTCGCCAAATACGCTTATCAGCCTGACCGCAAACGCGCACTCGTCATGGCCATGCTTGACTCCATGGACGCAAACGTTGGCAAAATACTAAAAGCACTTAAAGACAATCAACTGATGCATGATACTATGATCATCTTTCTCAGCGACAACGGCGGTCACGAAGCCTCACCCAACGACCCCCTACGCGGCAAGAAAGGTACCTTCTGGGAAGGCGGCCTACGTGTACCGTTCTGCATTATGTGGAAGGGGAAATTAGCCCCCGGCAGCATCTACACAAAACCCATTATTTCGTTAGATATTATGCCGACAATAATTGGCGCAGCAGGCGGCACAGTCGAGGCAGACTGGAAACTGGACGGCGTGAACCTTATGCCCTACATCAGCAGTCGCAACCTAGAGGCTCCACACGAAGTACTCTATTGGGCTTGGGGCCAGCGCAAAGCGATACGTATGGGCGACTATAAAGCCGTCAGCATGAACAACGGTAAAAACTTTGAGCTCTACAACTTGGCCCAAGATATCAGCGAATCGACCGACCTATCACGGCAGCACCCTGAGAAGCTAGAGAATATGATTCAGCAACATGCTAAGTGG
Organism: Puniceicoccaceae bacterium; assembly: GCA_022448605.1. Lineage (GTDB taxonomy): Bacteria > Verrucomicrobiota > Verrucomicrobiia > Opitutales > Coraliomargaritaceae > Thalassobacterium. The sequence goes on from JAKVCM010000088.1 coordinate 1,235, forward strand.
GAATCCACACTTATGCCACAGCTATGGGGCTGGAATAGCAAACTCGGCAACAAAGACCCAAATTTCGGCAAACCAGAGCCCTACCACGATCCAAAATATCAGATCAAATAACAGTATTTAATTAGGGGTTCAAAGAGATCTTCTGATGTTTCGTTAACAGCCCCGCCGATAGGCATAGAATGGGGTGGCTAACGGGATTCGAACCCGCGACCCTCGGCATCACAAGCCGATGCTCTAACCAACTGAGCTATAGCCACCATAAAGAGAGCGTGTCTGCACACCCGTCTATGAAAAAACGGACATGCTCGTCCTCGCGGGGGACTTGTCAATAGTCTGTACAGATTTTTTGTATCAAACTACAAATTTAATAAGCTCGCATAGCCTTCTCGAAAACTAGGGAATTTAGGGCTCCATTCAAAAGCCTCACGAGCTTTTTTATTACTGATATAGCGGTGCGGCATACGACCGCCGCGACGTTTGAGACGCTCGGAAACTTTCTCTGGGTTGAAGACAGGTTTGGGGAGTTCCATGGCTTCAGCTAGGTAGGCCAAAACATCAGCCTTAATGGTCGGGGCATCGTCCGTAATGTTATAAACATCTGATGCAGCCACTCCGTAGAGCGCGGCACAGATCGCTGAAATAATATCTTCGAGATGAATCATGTTCATCGCATAATCACCTGAGCCAGGAATTTCGCCCTTCGCTTCCCTTATTTGATTCAATAAAAAATGCCTTCCTTCCCCATAAATTCCGGCGAGGCGGAGCACATACCATTTCGGCAAAATACCGGATTTAGACAGCATCACTTCTGATTCCACAAGCAACTGCCCTGTCGCTGGAGCACCGCTGGTGTCTGCGCTTTCGTCAATTAGTAGCCCATCATCCTGCGGATAGACGGAGGTGCTGCTTGTGTAAACGTAGCTGCGAATCGACTGTGACTTTGCCCACTCGAGAATTGAGCGCTGCCCATCCACGTAAGACTTCTTGTAACCCGCAAGACCCCCACCCGCTGAACTTACACAATTGACGACTGACCCATAGCGTCCTTCGACTCGCTCATGCCAATCATCCGAATCAAGATCGCCCTCAATCACCTCGATTGCTGCCTGGTCGTAACTAGTTCTCAGTTTCGCTCCCATTTTACGCAAGTCCGCCGCTTTCTCTGCGTTACGGGTCAAAGCCCCCACCTTCACTCCCTGGTTGAGTAAATGCTTCGCCAGCGCAGTGCCCAAGTAGCCACAGCCAAAAATGATCACTGATTCGGGGAGTTTTCGTGACTTTGTCATTTTTTAGTTCCAGTGCTTGTCGTTTGCAATCGACTCAGCCAAGATTCACTCACAATGCAAACCGCACAACCAGAAAAAGTCCGTGCCTATCTGCTCGATCTACAAGATCGCATCTGCAGCGCGCTGGAATCCGAAGACCGAAAAGCCACCTTCCTTGAAGATAGCTGGAAGCGGGAAGAAGGTGGCGGCGGGCGCTCCCGCGTGATGGAAGGCGGCCAAGTTTTTGAAAAAGCAGGCATCAATTTTTCAGATGTTCTGGGTAATCAACTCCCCGCCTCAGCTACCGCCAAGCGACCACAGCTCGCTGGTGTTAACTTTCGCGCGATGGGTGTTTCGCTT
>JAKVCM010000089.1 GCA_022448605.1 Puniceicoccaceae bacterium
GAGGGATCTTCAGCGCAGACGCGGCACTCGATACAGTGCATCGAAATTTTGATGTCCTTTTGCTGGTAGCTGAGTCTCCGGCCACTGGCAATAAGCAGTTGCTCTTTGACCAAATCTACACCAGTGACTTCCTCCGTCACGCCATGCTCGACTTGGATCCGGGTATTCATCTCGATAAAAAAGTAGTCGCCGTTGCCATCGACAAGAAACTCAACAGTTCCTGCACCTTCATATTTGACCGATTTGGCCAGTTTGACGGCATCTCGACCCATTTTCTTGCGGGTATCGTCGGAGATGAAGGGGGAAGGGGCCTCTTCGATCACCTTCTGGTGGCGGCGTTGCACGGAACAATCGCGTTCGCCTAAGTGGATGACGTTACCGTGCTGGTCGCCGAGAAGTTGAATCTCGATATGGCGAGGTGCTTCGAGGAACCGTTCCAAGTAAACGGTCCCGTTTCCAAAGGCTTTTTCTGCTTCGTTTCGTGCATTATTGTATTCTTTGGCAAAGGCCACGGCGTTTCGTGCGGTCCGCATGCCCTTGCCACCACCACCAGCGACGGCCTTAATGATCACAGGGTAGCCGATCTTTTTAGCTACTCTAAGAGCTTCCTTTTCGTTGTCGACGGTTCCATCGCTTCCAGGAATGACTGGAACCTTGGCTTGGATTGCCATGTCGCGGGCTTTTGCTTTGTCGCCGAAGTTGACGATAGCTTCTTTGCCCGGACCGATAAACTTGATGTTACACTGTGCGCACTGTTCTGCGAAGTCGGCATTTTCGGCCAGGAAACCGTAGCCAGGGTGGATCGCATCGACATCCGCAATCTCGGCGGCAGCAATGATACGGTCAGCCTTCAAGTAGCTTAGGTTACCCGCAGCTGGACCGATACAGATCGCCTCGTCCGCCAGTTGAACGTGGAGCGACTGTTCGTCCGCTTCAGAATAGACAGCGAGCGTCTTGATACCGAGTTCGTTACAGGCACGGACGATGCGTAGTGCAATTTCGCCGCGGTTTGCGATGAGTACCTTTTTTAACATCCAATGGAATCCAGTACAATTAGGCAGTTTTAATTTTGAAGAGCGGCTGGCCGTATTCGATCGCTTCCCCGTTCTCGACGAGTAGCTCGGATATGGTGCCTATCATTTCGGCTTGAATCTCGTTCATCACCTTCATCGCCTCGATGATGCAAACGACACTATCGTTACTGACTTTGCTACCGACCTTTACGAAGGCGGGACTCTCTGGAGAAGCAGCACTGTAAAAAGTACCCACCATGGGTGACTTGATTATGGAGATACCCTTTTCCTCCACTGGGATAGCGTCAGCTTCTCCCGTTGCGGGTGTGGCTACGGGGAAAGGAGCAGGAGTTTGCCCGGCTGGAACGGCTTGGATGATCTGGGGGCTGTCGGCGCCTTTACTGCTGAGACGGAGCTTGAAGCCGTCCTCCTCAAATTCAAATTCGGAGATATCCGAGCGTTTCATTAGGTCGACGACTTGTTTGATGAGTTTGATATCCAAGGTATGTCCTTTCTTACTACTGTGTTTTGTTATGTGGGCGGGATTATCTACCGATAGCCGCAGGCTTTCCATTCAATGTTATTTTAGTAAAGGCTAGCTTTTCATGATGTGCAATGTCTTTGTTAGTGTAGAAAAATTGGGCTTTCACTTAGAGCTTTCTCCTATCATCTTCTAGAATTATGCCAAAGTGCCGCTTTAGTGATGTAAAAATTTCAGGGATTGTGACCTGCGTACCTACGCTTGAGAAATGCATCGATGACGAGCTAGAACTCTTTGGTGGGAAGGTAAAACAACTCGAACGGCTTAAGAAGACGATCGGTCTTCATCGCCGCCGAGTGGTGGATGAGCAAACAACAGCCGCCGATCTCTGCCAACAGGCCGCACGATACCTCATTGAGCAGTCTGCAGTGGAGTTTTCACAAATCGATACGGTTATCTGCGTAACACAGACACCTGATTATTCTCAGCCCTGCAATGCAGCTGTTTTACACGGGAGGCTAGGGTTATCTAAGTACTGTGCGGCTCTTGACGTAAATTTGGGTTGCTCGGGCTACGTCTACGGCCTCTGGATGGCCTACACCATGATCGCAAGTGGTGGCTGCGAGCGAGTTTTGTTATTGGCTGGTGACACAATTAGCCGCCTAGTGAACGCAAGGGATCGCGCGGTGGCACCTCTCTTCGGCGATGGCGGTTCGGCGACTCTTGTCGAACGCTCGCAAAGTTCAGCTGCTACCTTTTTCAGTCTGCAGACTGACGGTAAAGGCTATGATAATCTTATAGTGCCTGCGGGAGGTGCGCGCCAGCCATGCACCAAAGACACTGCGGTTGCGGTCGAGGATGAAGCTGGTAACATCCGCTCGCCTGAAAATTTATTTATGGATGGGGCAGAGATCTTTAATTTCTCTATCACCGAGGAGCCAAAATCTGTTATAGAGCTTCTTGAATACGCCGAGATAGATGCCGATGCTGTCGACCACTTCGTCTTTCATCAGGCTAATCGCTACATTTTAAGTAATATTGCTAAACGCCTGGAACTAGATATCGCTAAAGTGCCTATGCAGACGGTCGAGCGCTATGGCAACCAAAGCTCCGCTTCAATTCCTACGGCCATCTGCGGAGAGCTGTCGACTGCACTCGCGGATCGGTCATCGACTCGGCTCTTGCTCTCGGGTTTCGGTGTAGGTCTCTCGTGGGCGAGTGCGCTGACCGAAGTCAGCGATCTGGCAGTATTTGAATTAATTGACTACACTGCCTAACCTCACCACAATAGTAGCGTATTATGAAATTGGATACATTTATCAAAATTTTCGAAGAAGCAGTCGAAGACGTCGAAGTCGGTTCTCTGACAGCTCAGACTCGATTCAAAGATCTTAAATCGTGGGATTCCCTAGCTATATTAACTGTAACCGACACGATTGATATGGAATATGGCGTTGTCCCCAGAAAACCAGATTTTGAAAGTACGGATACTTTAGTAGAGCTTTTTGAGCTTGTGCAGACCAGGCTTAAAAAATGAAAAATCTCTACATAGTTGGCGCTGGTGGGTTTGGGCGCGAGGTTTATGGCTGGCTAATAGATGAACTTACTTTGCTCAAGGGTCACACTTTCATTGGTTTTCTCGACGATAATAAAGATGCGTTATTAGGCTTTGATTTAGATCATGAAGTCGTCGGTAAAATAACCGAGTTTGAATTCAAGGAAGATGACCTTTTTATCTGTGGTATTGGTTCAGTCAAATGTAAGAAGAAGCTCTGCCAACCAATGCTTGATGCAGGTGCTCGATTTTTGACTTTAGTCCATCCCAGCGCGTTGATCGGGCGTAATGTCACACTCGGAGACGGAGTTGTGATATGTCCGCGAGTGACGTTAACCTGTGATATAAGTATTGGGGCTATGACGATGATAAACTGCCATAGTTCTGCAGGCCATGATGTGAGCGTTGGCGCTTGGTGCACGATCAGTGCTCACTGCGATTTGACCGGAGGGACGGTCCTCGGAGACGAAGTTTTCGTCGGCTCGGGTGTGAGCATCATTCCTTTTAAGAAGATCGGAGCCGGGGCTAGCCTTGGGGCAGGTTCCGTCGTCATTCGAGATATTCCCGAGTCTACGAGCGTTTTCGGGAATCCTGCTAGGATTATTTAGCCTAGCTCGTCGGCTTTTGAATGGTCAAACCGAGGTGATTCAGCGCGGCGATGATTTTTTTGAATTGGGGCATGCTTTCCAGTTCCTGAATTGTCTTGTTACTGGAGAGGCGTATGAAGAATTGCTCCTGTCTCAGGTTGAGACCGTATTTTTTAATGTCGAGAAGGGCCCCAAAGATGTTCGGGGCGCCTTTTTGGGAATATCCAAACGGGGTCCCGCCCACAAGATGCCAGAAATAAACGTTCTGCGGATTTCCATCTTTCTCGTAAACGCCAAATTCGGCAGGTTTAAATTCAAATCCATTACAGTAGAGTGGTATCGCATATTCGCGCTCTAAGCGCGTCCATCCATTGAGCACCCAGCAGGTATCTGGCGTGTGCGCACCAGCCCAGCGGTAGGAGGCCTTACCGGGCATCCAATATGCGATGTAAAGGCCGACTGTAGTGTCGCCTTTGCTGAAAATGCGAAAAAGGGCGTCGTCAAAATTCAAAAAGTTGCTAATCCGTTCGCTTGATTCAGGCGATTCAGCCATGTCTTGATCTTTAATTTTCCAACCATTCAGCTCTTCGGGTATAATCTCTAATAGTCGATCGTTAAGCGTCGGCTCGGGCGGTGGGACAAAAGTAAAATAGGCGCGTAGACTCAAGCCGCCTAATAGCGCTATGGTGGCACAAATGAGGAGTAGTTTTTTCATTGGAATAGTGGACTGGTCTAAATATAAAAACTTATCCAATATAATGATTCAAGTTATAGACGTAATAATAAGTTTACCTTAGGAGCGTCACTGTATTTCCTAAAGCTTTTAATGCATTCCCCTTTAATTCACCCTGCGCATGGCTAGAATTGTTGATAAGGATGGCAATATTGCTATTTATGGCCAGCTCAGCTGGGGCAATTTTATTGATTGGCTAGTCACACTTTGTCTCGGGCTCATCATCTTACTAACTACTGTATCACTGGGTGGGGTGCGCCCGGATACACAATGGGCTATATTGCCACTCTTTGCCGTTTTACTTACCTTGCACGGCATTTGGCTCGCAGTTGACGATGCGTCTCCAAAACGATTGAGCCACATTCCCTTTTGGTTCGTTCCTGCGCTCCTTTGGATGCTATGTAGTGTGCATTGGTTTTCGCCGGCGCCTTGGCGGGGATGGTATGAGATGATCTATGCCCTAAAGGCATTTATCTTTCTATGGGTGCTCTCAAATAATGTGCGCTCGCGGGCGCATCTGTGGTTATTGATCATCATCAGTCTCGCGCCTGCGCCGCTTGCCCTATTTAATGGTTTCTACCAGTTTTTCCAAGAACCCCAGCACATGCTTGGGGCAATGACTGATTACGGTTTGGTTTTAAATGCTGACTTCCTTGGCCGAGCGACGGGCGCTTTTGCCGACCCCAATTCTTTTGCGGCCTTCTTATTGATACTTTTGCCCTATTTGTTGATTATGGCGGGTGTCACTCGCTTGCCAAAGATTTTGCGCTTACTGGCTTTATATATCGCTCTGATTTTTTTTGTTGGGATCGTCTTAACACAGTCTTATTGGGCGTCTGCCTCGGTCGTAATACTCATGGCAATTATTCCCTGGTTTTGCTTCCGTGGGCTTAAAGCCTCTTTGTTTTACTCATGTTTAGGTGTTTTGGCGACGACGCTTATTTTTACGGCAATGGTCATATTTCACCCATCCTTTAAGAGTGGGCTTGAGCGCGCGCATTCTAACGAGGGGGAGGGTGTGCGCCTTGTGCTTTGGCGCGAGGCCTTTAATCTTACAACGGAAAATCCGATTTCGGGTGTGGGCGCAGGTGCTTACAGGGTCGCATTCGAGCAAAGTCCTCGTGTGTCTTTAGCGGATA
>JAKVCM010000009.1 GCA_022448605.1 Puniceicoccaceae bacterium
AGGAGTGTGCCTTCAGGCTGACTTCCACCGAGGTCTTGGCTAAAATGCGTCCATGCTAATAAAATACCAGAAATTCCAAATGCGAGCGAGCTACCTGCCTTCATGATCCAACCGCTAACGGCGCTAAATAAGCCCTCACGCCGTTGACCATGTGTGAATTCGTCGTAGTCACAATAGTCACCTAACATGGATAAGAAAATTGCCCAAAAAATAGTGTAAGCGGGAGCAAAGAAGAAGGGATCGAGGAAGATGAGTTGTGGAATGTCACTATTATATGTATACCAGCGCGCTGCGCTGCCAATCAGCGCCGCGCATAAAGAGAGAAAGATTAATTTACGCTTCTCAATACTGATTAAAAATTTAGAAATCACAAATAGCATAACGAAACCTAGCACCTGCATGATGTTCTGCATGATCGCGAAGTAACTTGAGCCTCCGAGTTTGTCGCCTTCCCATACGTAGTAAATATTAACATACAAGCCGAATGTTGCGACGAGGAGTATGCTACAGAGTAGGCCTAGTCCGACACCATGCAAAATGAGAAATTGTCGGTCTTTGACGAATGATTTGAAGCTACTGATCAGCTTAACGCGTTCTTGGTTGACGGCAACTTTGTGGTAGCGCTCGTTAGGAAGTTTTGCGCAGACGATGCCTGAAATTAAGATCAAGATACTGGATATCGCAGACAAGACTCGTATGCCAGTCACTGGGTCGGAGAAGAGCTCACTCTGAGTAAGCGGAAAGATCCATGGTAGCATCAACATGAAGATCTTATTGAAGAAAGCAGAATAAATACGAATGGTGGTGCGTTCCTCATAGTCGGGAGTCATTTCTGTGGCGAGGGCACGATAGGGTACTGAGTAAATTGTATAAGAGGTGAAGAAAATAATCGAGAGGCAGAAGAAGTAGATGGTCTTCGATTGTTCTGTCCAATCAGGAGAAGCGAACCAGACCATGGGATAGATAATCGCCATGAGTATAGAGCCAATTAGCAAGAAGGGCTTTCTGCGTCCAAACTTACTTTTGCAGTTGTCAGAGATATAACCCATGATTGGGTCGGTGATCGCATCCCAGAGGCGCATAAGCATCAACACAGTGCCGATGAGCGCGGGACTCATTCCCAAGATCATATTATATACTGGCGTGGCGATATCATTGACTCCGTTCTCTCCGTAACGGTTGGTGAATTCACCCGTTCCAAATGCTAGCTTTTCTTTAAAAGATACAGCTGAGTTATTCGATTGATTGCTTGTGGCTGTATCTGAGTTGGGTTCCATGGTGGTCTTAAGGATAAATGTGGATGATGCTACTGGGCCGTATTAGTGCTTTTTTCTAGCCGCATTGATTCTGGGCTCTTTTGTGCGTGTAAACTGTCAGAGTATCGCAATAGATTACAGAGTAGCAATTGCGCGACTGGATCGCTAGCCACTTTTCGTCTTAGGATTAATGTGCTAAGGATGACATTGCCTTTTCCATGTGCCTTAATTGCAATGTCAGTGCCATGCCAGAGGTCTTCGGCGCCGAGATAAGTGCGCTTTTTTACTTTGGTTTGGATGTCCTCTGGACGGAACCAAGTAATGGTCTGGGCGGGTGCTTCTTCGGCTTCAAGTTCGTAAAAACTTTCGGCTGGCGCGACTTCGTGATAGGGTTCATCCATCATACAGTTACTCGGGAGACCATCAAAAATTGGGTGCTGCTTTGCAATGTGCATGCTCGATTCCCAGAATGAGAAGGAGGGGCGTGCGAGTAGCTTGAAAGGAAAGATTCCTGACTGTATGAGTTGGTTACTCTCGATCGTGGGTGCTCTGCTGCCCTCGTATTCTTCAAGCATTTGGGGAGAACCATGCTCTGCAGGTGCTTCAAGAAAGAGTGCATTAGCAGTGCCGCATTGGACGCAATGCATCGCTGCATCAATCGCTCCCAAGTCTGATTTGGACGAGACATCTTCCGGCACGAACAGGAAGGTGCTTGCTTGATTGCTCTCCGTCCAATCAGAGAGTGTAGTGTAGTCCAATCCTGATTGCTTCAGGTATGGTATGATGTCTTCATCTGGATCGTAGACCACTAAATCAGAATCTAGACTCGNGAAAGGTTTTGGTGTAACGAAGAGTTCAATTGTATTATTGCACTCAATCTCACCTTGGCAATTGTGGACACGTATTGATATAGTATTGAATCCTGTTTCGAGTAGTGTGCTCGGTATGTAGGCCTGAGACTGCATAAAGTTACTTTCTCCGGACCATTTGAGCTCATTAAGTTTGAATACGGCTTCGCCCTTGGATAGCTCGATCTCTGCAGGTATTCGTCCATAATACCTACGTAATACGATGTTGAATTTGACGGAATCATCTTCACTAAGGTTACGGCGTTCAGGGAAGCATAAGATAGATGGCATTTTGTTTGCCTCGGCAACAGCATGATAGACCAATTTGGGACGTTGCCAGTGGTCAATGAGTCCCGCACCTAGAATCCAGTCGCCATCGGTAAACGCATGTATGCAGTATCCGGATACGTTTTTGTTCGACAGAAGTGCTTCGAGCTGGCGGAGGTTACCTCGGGCTTGCACTCTTTGTGATTCACGGCAGAAACTATCAACATCATTATAGATCATGTTGAATTCGCAAGCAGCCATACTTTCTTTGAGTCCTTTGAGTATTTTATGGTGATGTCGGTAGGCTGGTAACTTTTCGTTACCGTGTTGCTTAAACAGCAAGCAGTTTTGCTCAATTTCAGGTAATCCTCCAAACCCAAACTCTGAAACGAAAAGACCCGCTCCAGCTTTGATCTCGGTGTTTCCTTCATTTGTGTCCATCTTGCCGAGGTCTTGATACAATTCCCAATGTTTATCGGATACGGGTGCACGCACATAACTATGTAGCTCACTGAGAGTTTCACGCTTTGTGGAGTTCGGCAGGTAGAAATGCGCACCGTCGGCCCAGCCACCCGATTCATCTAAAATTAGGCGAGTAGGGTCCAGTTCGCGTGCGATCACTGACATCTTTGGTATTAATTCAGCAATCTCTTTTCGTGTGACTTCGTTGAACATCTCCCACCAAATGATAGAGGCATGGTTGCGATCACGTAGCACTAGTTGGCGGATTTCGTTTTCGATACGAGCAGGAGTTTCGGATGTGATACTAGGCCAACAGCTCATGCATTCGACCGCAGGCGATGCGATGATGAGTATGCCAGCGGCATCGGCTTCCTCTAGAATCATTGGTGGCACCGGGCGTCGCCAAGGGCGTAGTAGGTTGAGTCCCGCGTCTTGTGCGAGTTTGATTTCTCGGCGGATTTCATCGCGCGATTCGGGGTAGGATTGGTGCTTGGCATACACACCTTCCCAGAATCCTCCACGCAGGTAGATACCTTCACCATTTAGGTAAAAGCGCTCGTTTTCGTAGGTGAACTCACGTAAGCCAATGCGCTCGATGGATTCGGCAATCTTTTTACCATTTAACAAGATACTTGCATGTGCATTGTAAAGGTGAGGGGACTCGCAGCTCCACAGTTTAGCATCTGATAGTGCGATGGTATGCTCGAGTTGTATATCGCCCGCTTGCAACTGGAGGGATTGTTCATTCTGGTAAATGGATTCACCATTGTCATCGCACACGTCGATTTTTAATATGGCCGCCTGTGAAGTTGTTTCATTGCAACGCAACTCGAGGTCGAGTTTGAAGGTGGAGTCTTTGATTTTTGGCTTGTAAAAAGCGTGCTTGATCCAGGCGGATTGATTAAATTTAAGTGTGGCGGATTGCCAAATGCCCGCAGTGAGGCCGCCGCGCCAGTGTGGCATATCATTAGGGCCTAGGTCATCGACTCGAATGTCTTTAGTGATGATCGGGCTAACAATGCGCACAGTGATCTGATTTGATGTGCCGTAATTGAGGAAATCTTGAATCTCGAAATCAAATGGCGTGTAGCCGCCGTCGTGAGAGCCGGCTGCTTTGCCATTGATCCAAATCCCAGTGCGGTAGTTGGATGCTTGGAAGACGATGCGGCAAATTTGACCTGCCTTGTCGGCATCAATCTCGACTTGCGTGCTGTACCACGCGACACCTTCATAATCTTGTTCAATCTCTTCCCAACAGCTGGGAACATTGATATCAATGCTACCTGTCTCTAGTGCTTGTGTATTCGTGTGCCAATCTTCGCTCAGGCCGACATTTTTTGGGTCGAGTCTGAATTTCCAGAAGCGGTTGAGACTAAGAGTGTCCATAAAAAGGATTT
>JAKVCM010000090.1 GCA_022448605.1 Puniceicoccaceae bacterium
TTATTAATATTTAATTTTTTCTTATTGCAACTGCTTTAGAAATCTCGGTTTTTCACAGATTTTCTCCGGTTTTCTCGATTTTCTGCTACCCATATGCTACCCAGAGGCTAAACTGATCCGACCTACAGGTTGTTGACGAGACCCTCTGGTTATCGACAGGCCAAATAAAAAATGAAGGGGTGAAGATGGGACGAATTACGCAGCGATTTGTGCAGGAATTGAAGCCTAAGAAAGCCCGCTATGTGGTGTGGTGCTCCGACCTGAAAGGCTTCGGTGTGCGGATCAGCCCGACGGGTAGTAAATCCTACATCGTACAATATCGTGTCGACGGCAAAGAACGCAAAGCGACCATTGGCAAGTCAGACAAGTTTAAAGCCGAAGCCGCTCGACGCACAGCGCAAAGTCTTCTTGGTTCCGCCGCCCGCGGGGTTGATGAGGTTGAAGTGAAGCAGATTGAATCTCAGGCTCCAACCGTTCGAGATCTGGCAGATAAGTTTAAGGCCGAGTACGTGCCCTATCACCTCAAGCCCAGCACCCAGGCTGACTACACACGCTCGATTGATAAGTTCATCGTACCGGAACTTGGAGATGAAAAGGTTGCCGACTTGACGCGGCAAAAGATTGCTTCCTTCCACCATGATCTTGCGAGTACTCCGTACCAAGCAAATCGTGTTCTCGGCACATTATCGATCATGCTAACTCAAGCTGAGGTTTGGGGGATGCGAAAGGAAGAGCAGAACCCATGCTTGCGCGTAAAACGTTTCAGGGAAAAGAAGCGAGAGCGATTCTTGTCCAAAGAAGAGTTTGGTCGCCTCTCCGATGCATTGAACGATGAAGCCGAGGAAGCCCCGATTGCCGCGGCAGCTTTCAGATTACTCATTCTTACTGGCTGCCGGTTGGGCGAAATCCAAAAACTCGAGTGGGACGATGTTGATTATCAAAGGCGGGAAATCAGAATTCCAGAAGCTAAGTCTAAAACCGGGTCAAGAACGGTCTATCTCAGCGAACAGGGCGTTCGTGTACTGAAAGGTATTCCGCGACTTCCCGATAATCCGTACGTGATTCACGGGCGCATTGCAGGGTCCTATCTTACCGACCTGCAAAAACCGTGGCGGCGCGTTAGAAAGGCGGCAAAACTGGAAGATGTCCGAATCCATGATTTGCGGCATTCATTTGCGGCAAACGCTGCTTCGCAAGGTTTGAGTCTGCCAATGATCGGCAAACTCCTCGGACACACACAGGCTCAGACGACAGCTCGGTATGCGCATCTCGCGGCCGATCCGGTGCGCAAAGCAAATGCCGATGTCGCCAAACAAATCGCCGAGAGCATGGAACTTGAGTAGGTTCACATTGATGAGTTCGACTTGTTGAGTGCGGCGAACATAGTCGCGCCGGGATGATTCGTAGAGAGAGGGATCACCAAAGAGTTGAGGGCACTTATGAGGTCATCCCTCTCGTCCGGAGCGAGCGATGACAATGCACACTCGCAACAAAATTCCCGCGATGTGACAACGCCGCTGCTGACCGTGACTGGCTATTCGGTGTCGGTTCAATACGGCGCTTAACGCTAGCTCAATCAAAATGTGGAGCGCCGCAGAAAGTTGTCTTGAGACAATTGTCTTGTCGAGCGCTCCTGAGCTTAATCTCGTCATCGTTGGCCCGCACAAATTGGTGAACCGAACATTGAGCAATGGATCGATGAAAAAGCGCGCACCACTTATTCTATCCTCGCTCCTTGTGGCTTCCGTCATGCTTTTTATGACAGGCATATCGCCGACCTACCTCGTAGAAGGTACGAGCAATCGTCTGGGCTTCGAGTTTAAATCCAAAGAGCATTACGCAACGCACGTTCAGATCATTCGAACGATCTACGCAGCAGGACTGCTTGTATCGGTAGCTCTTTGGGTCGCCACGCTATGGCAATGGCTTAAGTTGCCATCCACAAAGAGAGTCATCTAGACCAGCATAGCTTCCCGCGACCTGGTTTTACGCGAGTTCCATATCCGCCCCTGACATATGCCAGTAACCGTTCAGCCACAAAAGCAAATCGTCGGCCGCAACCTGTTGGAATTCGCTAAATATCTCTTTGAGCTCGGCCAATCTATCACCCAATCGGTCTCGCCCCGTATCATTCAATGCGGTTAGATTGCTCATGACTTTTTGGGCCAAGGATTCCCCGAGCACTTGAACAGCCGCCTTTTTGGTCGCTTCCATATAGCAATAGGCATCGCCCAAGTTGTAGGATTCGACCAGAGTTAGGGCTGGGATCAGAGTAAGATGAGGTTGCAGCGCCGGATTTATGAGATGGCGGTCGATATGAACAGCCATTTCCGGGCTTCGGCCTGTAAAGCCGCGAAGATGAAGATACTGGCTTTTAGTCGGCCCGTCATTGACCGGATAATTATCCCACAACACCGGCTTGCGTCGCAATAACTCTCGCACGCGCTGGATGTGATGCGTAGATATGTCTCGCGAACAAACTTCTGCTCCGGTCCAGATAATCTCTATGTTAGGAGACAAGTCCCTACCTAAACTGTAAAGGTAGGCCTCGGGGCGTTCGCCAAACACGCGATCAAGTACCACGTCATCCGAATAGTAAGATGGACAAAACGACAATCGGTCCAAAAAAGAGACATTGGCCACATAGTCGAGGATTTCAATTTGGCGATCTGCAAGATCCGGTAAGTGACCGTGCATATCGTCAAAGAAAATCGAGAGCTCTTTTATACCTAAATCTTCGATCTGAGAAATCTTGTCTCGGAGCGCAGACTTTGCTGATCCGTCGAATGATTTGTAAAGCTCATACGGACTCAGCCCTACCCCAAATTCGACATCGTGACGTTCGCAAGCGACAGAAAACTCCCGTAGACTGCAGATATCCTCTTTTGGATAAAGCTCCATCCAATCTCTTCGCAAATACCGATCGGCCTTCGGGGCATAAAGGAATGATTTATAGCCAAAACGCGCGAGATATCTCATGACCATGTTTCGCTCTGGCCATGCCCACGGCATTCCGAAATAGCCCTCCACAATTCCAAGGTTCATAGCGCTCTCTGGTCTTCCTTAGCTTATGCGACAGAATGTTCGCTAGAAGTCGCATCTTCAGCGCGGGCGTTACCAAGAACCGCCACCAAGAAGGAGACCAATGTCGCAAGGCATAGTTTCCAAGAGAACGCGAGCGACGTGTAGCTTTCAGGGACTCCGAGCGCCCCACCAATACTCGCTTCTCCTAAGCACATGGTGATGAATCCAGTGAGCAGTGAAGCAACAATACTCCACGAGCTTCCGCGCTTCGTAAACACAACCGTCGCATAAACGCCCAGCAAACCCGCATAAGCAAATGTCATGACCGCCAGCGCAAATTCGAGAAGGGGCAAATCAGTGGATTGCTGCCAATAGTAACAGAGACAAGACATGAGCAACAACGTGAGTGCGAAAACAGCCATCATTACCTGCCCCGCAAAAACGTAATGACGTTCGCTTTTAGTGTTGGCAAAGGGGCGATAAAAATCGCTAACCGCGACAGCGGCCATGGAATTGAGTCCAGAGTTTAGCGTCGAAACTGCTGCCGCAATCACGCCAGTCACAGCCAATCCTCGAACACCTGAAGGCAGTTCGGTCAGAATGTATTGCATGAAGACCGTTGTACTCTCTAATTCCAGTGACGTAGCCGCTCTTCCTGTCACTTCCGGTCTTTCATAGAGAATATGCAGCAACTGACCGATTGAAATGAATACAAAGGTCAGTGGGACCGAAAGAAGGGCTGCCAGGATCAACGCTTTGCCTGCTCGTCTCGTACTCCCAGCGGCTAGCAAACGCTGAGTCGTGTCTTGATCAAGTCCGTAGTTCCCCAGCAATAACAGGGTCACGCCCGTCATGATGGAGAGCATGGTAAACGGGTCTTGAAGGTCTAGCGAAAAGTCGAACACGACTAGTTTGTTCTGCCCTCCCGGAGCATTTCTAGCCGCGTCGAGCAAATCGGATAGTGGAAGATTGAGCAATTGATACAGCCCAACCAGAATGAACAATGCAGTGAAAACATACACAGCAAACTGCAACGCATCGCTGGCCACGACCGAGCGTAATCCGCCCACGAGTGTAAAAGCCAGAGCAACCACCGTAATTGCGGAAGCTGCCAGCGCGACACTCGTGAAATTGGTGTCTGAAAATATGATAAGCGACACGGCAAGCGCGGCCATGAATAGCCTAGCGCCATTCGCAAAAACCCGTCCGATGAGATACATCGCCCCGGCAGCTCGCATCGCGACAGGACCATATGCGCGATTCAACAGGTCATATACCGTCATGACCTTTGCTGCATAGAACTTGGGCAAGAGAACTATTGCTGCGATGATACTCGCCAAAATAGAACCGACCGTGCCGGCCAGATAAGTGTAGTTCCCGCGAAACCCAATATCCGGCCCTCCTAGGAAGGTCGCCGCCGATTGCGTGGTCGCGAGGACCGAAAAAACAATGAGCGATAAGGGCAACGCTCCGTTTGAGAGGAAGTACTCCTTCGATGAGGCGGCAGATCGTCGAGAGAGGAAAATTCCAAGAGCTGAAACCAGAATGAGGTAACCGCCCAAGACGGTCCAATCTAGAGATGAAAAGCTCATAGTGTGCCTCCGTGCGCTTTCTTTTAGACTTTTTTATTTGCTGTAGTTCCCTCGCAGCGCAATTTGGAAACCAGTAAACTATAAATTTCTACGTTGGCGAAACGGCAGGAACTCCAGCGAGGAATAGCGCACCATCCAGACCGTCTCCATGTGGCTCAACCAATTGATCCGTGGTTCGATCCCTCAACCAAGGCGTTATTCTTGCTGAAACGCCCCCAACTAGAGCGCAGCGCGACGCGCCTTTGGCAAAAATCGTCTCGATGAATCTCTCCACATGTTTCGCGGCGTCCTCAATGATCGACCTGGCAATTTCATCATTTTGCTCAGCAAAATCGAATATCAGCGGAGCAAAAGTTCCGTAGTCATAAGGTGTCGCAGTATCCATCCATGCGATTGCTTTGGAGGTATCATTTTCAAATCTCTCAGAAATTGCGGCGCTTAGAGGCGTCTTTTTTGTTCTGCCATCGAGCGCTCGCAATGCATGCCGAACTCCACTTAGCCCCAAAGCCGCGCCGCTACCTTCGTCTGATATGGGAAACCCGTAACCACCGATGGTCACGGTAGAATCACCATTCTTTATGCAACCGATGCTGCCTGTGCCGAGAATTAGGATTGCGCCGTCTCTTCCTCCATGAGCACCCAAACAGGCCACCGCCGCGTCAGTGTCTATTGATCGGCAATTGAAAGGCAGCTCCAAAGATGTGACCGCTTCTTTCATCCCTGGCCTGGAGATACCGGCAACACCGATTCCAACTTGCAAATTCTGTAATTGAGACGCGGAGATATTGGCTTCTGCGAGAGCAGATTCAGCGACGGCGATCCATGCAGCCCTCAATCGTTCGACGCCGATTTTAGCGTTAGCTGGGCCGCTCTCGACCTGTGAAAGAACCGTAGAATTGTGATCGACCAATCTTGCTTTGCATCGACTGCCGCCTGCATCGATACCTAAAAACAAAGAATTAGCCGTCATTTTATAAGCCCCAACCTCAAAACCAATATAACACCAATAACGCGTTTATTGAAACCTCAT
>JAKVCM010000091.1 GCA_022448605.1 Puniceicoccaceae bacterium
ATGGGTGACTCGGTGAATTTGGCTGCCCGTTGCGAGAGTGGTGGTAAGAGCTATGGCGTTTATACGATGGTCACGGAAACAACGCTCAATGCAGCGCTGGCCTATGGTGCCAAGCTCAACTACCGCAAGCTGGATTGCGTAATAGTGAAGGGTCGCCACCAACCCGTCGAACTATACGAACTGTGGGATTCGTCCATCGATCGTGAAGCCACTACGAATTGTAAAGCAGCCTACGAGGCGGCACTGGCGCATTATTTCAAGGGAGATTGGGCAGTCGCACTCGCAGCATTTGAAGCTTCTGAAGCGTTGGAGCCATCCATAGCATTTGCTCCAACTACGCCGTCAAAGGTACTTGCTGCACGTTGTCGTCAGTTCATGTTAGAGGGCTCTCCTAAGAATTGGGACGGTTCCTTTACCTTAACTTCGAAGTAGGCCAACTCTCTTTGCGTATCAGATTTTCCGGTTTGGATACTTCCGTCGCGAGGATTTCGCCAACAAAGACCTTGATCCAAATACCGCGCATCTCATCTTCGCTAGTTTCTTTGCCGCCTCCTGGCCATCTGTAGCCTGGTGCAAGCTTCGTTTCTAGCATCGGGAATTTCTTTGTACTGGTGCGGGCTTTACTTCTTACCTCAAGCGCAGGAACCTTTGTCTTGCCGGTGAGATAGCGCACTTCGCCCTCGCTTCGTTTTTGGGCAGCCATTGCATCTTCGAATTTAAAAATGAGGTATTCGATTCGGATATTTTTTAGATCTAGCTGGGATTCGTTACTCAGTTCGATTTCGTAGCTTTCCTTCCAAGTTTTCCTTAAGATACCGCCCCCGTTATTCTCCCATCCTGATTTGTTTTCTACATCAGTGATGAAGCGCACCTTGATCGCATCGTCTCTCAGAGTCTCTTTACGGTCCCACTCTAGGATGAATTCCTGGTCCTCTTTGCTAAAAAGCGAAATGTTTACCTTAGTGCTGTGGCCATCAAGGCGCTCAATGTAGACATCGTCGCCACTGACTTGAGTTAACTTCGCACTCATTTCTCTGCCTTGATTATCAGAAAAGGTGCGAAAATTAGATTCTCCAAAACTTAGAATTCTCCCGGTGGCTAGGAGAAAGGTGAAGTGAAGCTTCATTTTGTTCATGCTACTGGATGAAGCAGAGTAAGTCTCAGATCTAAAGACTAATATTGTTTCATTTCTGTATCCACGTCCACTGCCCAGGCGTGGATGCCACCTGCAAGATTGAGCGCATTCTCAAAGCCTTTGGCTTCGAGGTATTGCACGACATGGAGACTGCGCATCCCATGGTGGCAAAAAACGATCAATGGTGCGTCCCTTGGTAATGCTTTATGGCGTTCTGGCACTTCGCCCATCGGGATGTGGAGTGCGCCTTCGATCCGGCAAATCGTTAGCTCGGAATGCTCCCGCACATCGAGCAAGACTGCATCTTTGTTCTTATTCCGTAAAATAACCGCCTCGGGCGCACTGATTTCCTTGTTCATTGCCGGATTTTTATGATGATAGATACGCAGATGTCAAAGATGCCTTCCATTATTGTTCCCGCCCGTCTTACTTCGACGCGATTCCCACATAAATTGCTGTTTAAGGTGCGAGGTAAACCTATTATCT
This sequence comes from Puniceicoccaceae bacterium, assembly GCA_022448605.1. Classification (GTDB taxonomy): domain Bacteria; phylum Verrucomicrobiota; class Verrucomicrobiia; order Opitutales; family Coraliomargaritaceae; genus Thalassobacterium. Next base: position 1,622 of record JAKVCM010000091.1, read on the forward strand.
TATGGACTGCCGAGCGTATTCGTACGGTGGCACCTGAGTTTCCGCTCTATTTTGCCGTCGACGACGACGCGCTAGAGCGTTGCTTGAGTGATGCGGGCTTTGTTGCCGTGCGCACTCGAGCCGAGCACCCCAGCGGCACGGATCGGCTTGCAGAGGCTAATGCTGCTGTTGGCGCGCCCGCTGTGATTAACGTGCAGGGCGATGAGCCGCTCGTCACGGGTGAGCAGATCCGAGCCCTCGCTGCTGGCCTTGAGAGCGATGCCGCTATTGCGACGCTTGCCGTTCCTTTCGTGCAACCGCAGGACTTTGCCAGTGCAAATCAAGTCAAAGTCGTGCGCGACCGCGAAGGCTACGCGCTCTATTTTTCTCGCTCACCCATGCCCTTTGCTCGCGACGCAGCCGGGCAGGTCGATGCCCTATGGCTGGCGCAGAATTGTTGCTACCGTCACCTGGGGCTCTACGCCTACAAGGCCGATTTCCTGAGCGCTTTTTCCAGCCTAGAGCCTGGCTTCCTCGAGCAAGTCGAAAAGCTCGAGCAGCTCCGCGCGATGGAACATGGCTATCGCATTCACGTCAGCATCACCGACCAAGCGACGATCGGTATCGACACACCAGAGGACATTGCTGAGTTTGAAGCATGTTTACCCTGAGCTACCCGAATGGTGCTTGGTCACTTGACAAAATCGCTCCTTGGCGACCGTATTGATAATATGCAGAACGCTTCCATAGAACTTGAACTCGATCCGCTCAGCCTGCCCGATACACGCGGACATTTCGGTGACTACGGTGGTATGTATGTACCCGAGACTTTAATGACACCTCTTTTCGAACTGAACGAAGCCTATCACGAAGCGCGCAAAGACCCCGCATTTCAAATAGAGCTCGACTACCAGCTTCGCGAGTTTGCAGGTCGCCCGACCAATCTTTATTTCGCTGATCGCCTGACCGAACATTGTGGCGGTGCAAAAATTTACCTTAAGCGCGAGGACTTGCTTCATACGGGCGCACACAAAATAAACAACGCACTCGGTCAGGCACTTCTCGCCAAGCGGATGGGTAAAAAACGCATCATCGCTGAGACTGGTGCTGGTCAGCATGGCATCGCCACCGCCGCGATGTGTGCAAAAATGGGTTTTGAATGCGTCATCTACATGGGCGAGGAAGATATGCGTCGCCAGTCACTCAACGTCTACCGCATGCGTCTTTGTGGTGCCGAAGTGCGCAATGTGACCGCTGGGCAGAGAACGCTCAAAGAAGCTGTCAATGAGGCTATGCGCGACTGGGTCACCAACGTCCGCACCACTCACTACATTATTGGCTCTGCCCTTGGTTCGCATCCCTTTCCCATGATGGTTCGCGACTTCCATAGGGTGATCGGCGAAGAGTGCCGCCGCCAAATATTGGAAAAAGAAGGACGCTTGCCCGACGAAGTCGCAGCCTGTGTGGGTGGTGGCTCAAATGCGATCGGTATTTTCTTTGCCTTTCTTAAAGACCTCAAAGTCAAACTAAGCGGCATCGAAGCCGGCGGGCGTGATATCAAGCGTGGGCACCATGCTGCTCGTTTCGAAGGCGGACAGCTCGGCGTCCTCCAAGGAGCAAAGACTTGGATCCTGCAAAGTCCAGAAGGCCAAATCGACCTCACGCACTCCGTTTCCGCTGGTCTCGACTATGCAGCAGTAGGACCTGAACATGCCTACTATAAGGAAAAAGGGCGTATTGATTTCGGTTACGCCACTGATGCTGAAGCGCTACAAGCCTTCCAAGATCTTTGCGCGATTGAAGGCATCGTTCCTGCACTCGAGACCTCTCACGGTATTGCTTACACTATGCTACGAGCAAAAGAAATGTCTTCCGACCAAATCATCATCGGCAACCTTAGCGGTCGCGGCGATAAGGATGTGCAAGAAGCGGCTCGCGTCTTGGGAAACACTGAGGAGTAGAAATTCCTGAAATTTCTAAGATTTATTACAGCGACATATCTTTAAAGTACATTATGTTACTAGTTATCGATAATTTTGACTCCTTTACTTACAATTTAGTGCAATATTTTGGCCAACTAGGTGTTGAGCAACAGGTCTTTCGGAACAATGCAATCACGGTGGAAGAAGCACTCGCCCTCAATCCCGACCGCATTATGATTTCACCAGGGCCTTGCTCGCCGAACGAAGCTGGCGTCAGCCTAGCCATGATCGAAGCATTTGCTGGTAAGAAGCCGCTTCTCGGCGTTTGCCTCGGACATCAAAGCATTGGCCAGCACTTTGGGGGGGATGTCGTCCGCGCCGAGCGACTCATGCACGGGAAGACCAGCCCTGTGTCTCACCATGATACCGATATCTTTTCAGGATTACCCAATCCGATGGAGGCTACCCGCTACCATTCGCTGATCGTCAAGCGCGAGTCTCTGCCCGACTGTCTAGAAGTGACCGCAGAGACTGCCGAGGGCGAAATCATGCGACTCGCCCACAAGGAACTCCCCGTCTGGGGCGTCCAGTTTCATCCCGAATCCCTTGCCACTGAGCAAGGGATGAAGATCTTGGAAAATTTTCTAAACTTGTAAGTATTTAGATAGACACACTATATATGGTGCTTGCCTTACCGTGCTACTACATCTAGTGTTTTGGATTTTAGCGGGTTTAGTCTCTAGCGACTGACTACCAAATTTTATTCCCTATCAAAAATGCGTTGCCCTAAATGCTCCTCAATCGAGATAAAAGTGCTCGACACTCGAACTGGTAAAAACGAAACCTCGATCCGTCGACGTCGTGAGTGTTTGAATTGCGGTTATCGTTTCACTACGATCGAAGAGGTGCTTCGCGCTGACTTGCAAGTTGTCAAGCGTGATGGCCGTCGTGAAGACTTCGACCGTGCTAAAATGCTAGGCGGCCTCAAAAAGGCGGTGGAAAAGCGACCGATCGATGTTATGCAGATCGAGATGATGATCGCTGATGTGCTCGCCTCCCTAGAAAAAGAATTTGACCACGAGATTCCCGCCCACGCCATAGGAGAGCAGATTATGCTTCGCCTCAAGCATCTCGACCAGATCGCCTACGTACGCTATGCCTCTGTGTATAAAGACTTTCACGACCTAGCTGAATTAGCTAAGGAAATCAACGAGCTGAAAGCCTCGACAGAAGATGCCCAAGCTTAAAGCGGCTCCAGTCGATCAACTTCGCATTCTTAACGAGCTGTTAGGTCGTGTCTCCGACCCCCATAAGGCAGAGCATGCACGACGCGCACTCGAGTTCGCTTACAACGAACACCCCGAAGATTTGGAACGCGTATCACTCGGTGATTACGTCGATAAGTTCGCTCAGTTACACTTTGGCGAGTCTGGCAAGAGTTCAGATTTTGCCTTCGCGCACTGGCATGTGCCACGCCTAGAAGACTTCAGCCCGCTCTGGATACGCCAAGCCATTGTTGTCGAAATGAAAAAACTTGCTGGCCGTCGAGAGGGTCTTTTGTTGGTTACCGGGTTGCGTGGGGCTGTCTGCCCACAAGGAAAATATTGGACCAAGCACCGAGAAGCCCAGTATCAGCGAGTTCGTTGCTGGATCGACGAGCTAGTCTGTGCCTGGGCGACCTGCGGCTCGCGCCTCCAAGTGGTCGTGCTTTAGTTAAGTTACGACCTTGAGTGTCATCGATTCAGTTTAATTTGTGACGTCTGTATGGCGTCTGAAATCGCTACTGCGGCAAAGACGCCTTTACATTTGCGACTGTTTTACCTACTAATCACACGATGCGTCATATAATTTGCATTTTTTCGTTATTTATTTGTTTACAGTCTTCGCTCTTAGCTGAGGAAAATGCCAGCCACTTGCGTGGTATCAATTTTCTCTACATGAATATCGATAGCTCATTTGCCACAGAGGTCACCGCGATGGAGCGTCTCGATCTCAGTGATATCATGGAGCTTCAGCTCCGCCGAGGCGATATTGAGCTGCGAAGTTTTATTGCTAACAAACCTGAGCTAAACGTGCCTATTATTGAGCTCTCGATCGACACCTCTAATCGCGTGTCGACTGGCCAATTTGATTTGGTGTTGCGCGTGCGCGACCATGTGACTATCGACCGTAACAAGGAAAAAACGGTCGCCACCACTTTCGAGTTGGGCCGCACCGCGCGTGCGAATGCCAATGAGATCGATACGATCAAAGCAGAGCTCCGTGAACTGATGTCCGCTTTTGTCATGATTTTTCGACAAGAAAACCCATAAGTTTCATGAAGACATTGTTTGAGCGTATCATCGCTCGCGAAATACCCGCCAAGATCGAATACGAGGACGATCTTTGCATTGTCATTCACGATATCGATCCTCAAGCCCCAACGCATTTATTGACGATTCCTAAGCAAGTCATCCCTCGGATTGCAGAGGTGGATCCAATGCAGGAAGCCTTGCTGGGGCATTTACTCCGCACGGCTGCTTCCGTCGCAGCTAAATTGAAGCTCGAAAACGGTTTCCGCATCGTCATCAATAACGGAAAAGACGGCGGTGAAACCGTGCCTCACCTGCATGTTCACGTGCTTGGCGGGCGCTCCATGGCTTGGCCACCAGGATAAGTCATTTTTGTGACAAAAACACTAAAAAAGGCGCACATAGGTGCGCCTTTTTTAGTTTCATTACTAATGATAAGATTAGTATAAAATATTAACTATTAGTCATTAATAAAACAAATAGTAATCTTTTACCGATCTAATAGGCTCCTATTTTGACATTTTTGTAACTTGGCACGCAGAGTGCTAAGTTAGTGTTGATCGCAAATAGGCGCTCATCTCGGCACTCCCAATTAGTGAGTTCCGATTCACAATTCCTAAACCAACGACAAACCTGACTAAACAAATACAATGAAGATAAAAAAATACCTTCTCGCTCTGTTGCTATCTAGCTCGGCGTTTCTTATGACCGGCTCACTCGGCGCAGAGATAGTGATGTCTGCTGAAGCAGCCGTCGCTTCTGGCGATGAACTGGCGGGCGACTACCTTGCGCTTCTAGAAGCACAAGGAGAGTATGCTTACGCGTTCGACTTTTTCACAACTTCGATGTTGTGGACTGTCATTGCTGCAGCTCTCGTTTTCCTTATGCACCTTGGCTTCGCCACACTTGAAGCTGGACTGACGCAATCGAAAAATACAGTTAACATTCTCTTTAAGAATGTATTCATTATCTCGATTGGCATCGTTTCTTACGCTGTCATCGGCTTCAACACTCATTATCCTGGAGATTTCAATGGATGGGTCTCTTTTGGTAGTTTTATAGGTGATCTTAGCGGTCCAGGTATGGATACTTTCGATTATGGAGGAGTTGGCTTAGCTATGACTGCTTACGGTGACTTCATCTTCCAAGCGATGTTCGCTGCGACTGCAGCTACTATTGTTTCAGGGGCTGTTGCTGAACGCGTCAAACTTGGTTCTTTCATGATCTTCGCTACTATTCTTGTTGCTATCGGTTACCCCGTTGTTGGTTCTTGGCATTGGGGAGGTGGTTGGCTCGGCACCCTTGAAGGCGGTTTCTACGACTTTGCTGGCTCCTCTGTTGTTCACGCATTTGGTGGTTTCGCTGCGCTTGCTTGTGTGATGCTACTCGGTCCACGTGCTGGCAAGTATGTTGATGGTAAGATCAAGCCAATTCTCGGACACAGTATGCCACTCGCCACAATCGGTGTATTCCTTCTTTTCCTTGGGTGGTTCGGATTCAATGGTGGTTCTGTTCTTTCCGCAAATCCTGCGGGCGTTGGTTTGGTATTCACTACAACAGCGCTTGCTGCTTGTGCGGGTGCGCTTGCTGCCATAGCGATCTCTTGGATCTTCCTCAAGAAGCCCGACCTAAGTATGGCCTTGAACGGTATCCTTGCAGGTCTAGTTGCAATCACTGCGGGTGCCGACGCAATGGGTCCATTGGCTTCAATTATCGTTGGTGCAATTGGTGGTGTTCTCGTTGTCTTCTCGATCATCTTCTTTGACAAAATTAAGATTGATGATCCTGTTGGGGCGATCTCTGTTCATGGTGTTGTTGGTATCTGGGGCACGCTTGCCGTCGGTATCTTCGGCGGTGCTGTCTTCATGACGCAACTCATCGGCACACTTTCCGTAAGCTTAGCTGCCTTCATCTTCTCAATCATCGTATTTGGTATCCTGAAGGTCACTATCGGTATCCGTGTTTCTCCTGAAGAGGAAGCCGAGGGTCTCGACATAGGCGAACACGGTCAAGAAGCCTATCCTGACTTCGCTTCTAGCTCTAGCTAATTCAGTCTAGCTTAAAAATACAACAATCATAAATTTTGTAGTTCTATGAAATTGATAAAGGCAGTAATCAAGCCCTTCAAACTGGAAGAGGTCAAAGAATCTCTATCAGATATCGGCATCGAAGGTATGACTGTCACGGAAGTTAAGGGTTTTGGTCGCCAAAAAGGTCACACCGAAATCTACCGTGGTAGTGAGTACACAGTCGATTTCCTGCCTAAGGTATTGGTCGAAATTGTCGTAGACGATGCCGACGCTGACAAGACCACCGAAGCGATCGTCAAGGCCGCCAAGACTGGTAAGATCGGTGATGGCAAGGTCTTCGTCAGCTCCGTCGAAAGCGCGATTCGTATCCGCACCGACGAGACTGGTCCAGAGGCTCTCTAGAGTTTCTACATGCCGACTTAAGCAAGCGCTTTAAATTCGAACCGGCCACCTAACAGGGTGGCCGGTTTTTTGTCCGTTCACTTGAGAAAAAACGCCGCTCCTTGCAAGACGACCCTGATCGATCAAATTTCTGATCGATCAGATCAGCGTCTTTACAACTTGCGCCACATTGTCCGCAGTCATGCCAAGCTCAGCCATCACGGTATCACCAGGAGCAGAGATGCCGAAGCGGTCGATACAGACAGTCTTTCCAGTGAGGCCCACATATTGACCCCATGTGCTAGAGACGCCGGCTTCTACTGCGACGCGAGCGGTGCAAGTGCTTGGTAACACGCTCTCGATGTAGTCGGCATTTTGACGCTCAAACCGTTCGAAACAAGGTAGTGAAACGACGCGTACGCCTTCACCGATTTGTTCGGCAGCTCCTATTGCATGTTGCAGCTCAGATCCAGTTGCGAGGAGGATCAGTTTTAGATTTCCACCTTCCTTCTTAGCAATGTAGCCACCTTTGATCACCCCTTGGCGGCGTTCGCTGACTGTAGAGCCATCTTGGGCGGGCACATTTTGGCGAGTCAGGATAATAGCGGTGGGGCCGTCTTTGCGGAGCATCGCTGCGGCAAAAGCGCCAGCAGTTTCCTCCGCATCTGCGGGACGAATCACGTCGAGATTTGGAATCACTCGTAGGCTGCTGACTGTTTCTACTGGTTGGTGAGTGGGGCCGTCCTCGCCCACACCAACGGAGTCGTGCGTAAATATATAAGTAACGGGGAGCTTCGCAAGAGAGGCGAGGCGAATCGAACCGCGCATGTAGTCGGCGAAGACGAGAAAGGTGGCTCCGCTGGCTTTAAAAATACCGTCATAAGCGATACCGTTGCAGATTGCGCCCATGCCATGTTCGCGGATGCCGAACCAGATATTTCGCCCCCCATAGTTGTCGGGACCGAAGTCGCCGCCATCTTTGATATAGTTCTTAGTCGAGCCGTAGAGATCGGCTGAGCCACTGACGAGGCTAGGCACCAATTTAGCGACCGACTGCATCACAGTGCCACCTGAGGCGCGGGTCGCAGCTTTTGTGCCTGCGTCAAATTCTGGAATACTGCTGATGAGGTCAGCTGGTAGATCGCCCCTGAGCTCGGCTGCGAGTTCGGGGTTGGCCTTGCTCCAAGCCGCGAACTTGTCTTCCCATACTTGGCATTCGGCTGCGCCCGCTTTAGCGACATCGGCGAAGTGTGCACGCACTTCGTCGGATACGTAGAAAGTTTCTTCCGGCAAGCCGAGGCCCTTGCGGGCTGCTTCGGCAAACTTTGCGCCGCCTTCACCGTGACCGGCAGCGGTGCCTTCGACTTCAGGGATACCCTTGCCGATAGTGGTCTTCGCGATGATAACCTTAGGCTGTCCGTTATCGTTGGCCTTGGCCTTAGAGACAGCATCGCTGATCGCAGTGTAATCGTGACCATCGATGGTCACAGCGTCCCAGCCCTGAGAGGTGAAGTAGGCCTGCGCATCCTCGCTCTGAGTTTGGTCGGCCATCGCGTCGAGAGTGACATCATTGGAATCGTAGATCAAAATTAGGTTGTCGAGTTTGTTGTGACCTGCAAAAGCGATGCTCTCCTTAGCCACACCCTCTTGCAAGCAGCCGTCACCGTGGAGTGCAAAAATGTGCTGGTCGAAGATTGTGTGATCGGCGGTGTTAAATTTTGCAGCGGCGTGTTTACCTGAGAGCGCGAAGCCGACTGCGTTACCTATACCTTGGCCGAGAGGGCCAGTGGTGGCCTCGACGCCAACTGTGTCACCAAACTCTGGGTGACCTGGTGTTTCTGAATCTAGTTGGCGAAAGCTTTTTAGTTCTTCAAGTGAGAGATGGTAGCCTGAAATATGGAGCCAAGCGTAAAGGAACATTGATCCGTGACCCCCGGAGAGGACGAGGCGGTCGCGGTTCAGCCATTTGGGAACTGCAGGATTATAGCGAAGACCACCTGCGCCGTAGAGCACAGCGCCAATTTCGGCACAACCGAGAGGTAGACCGAGATGGCCAGAACTGCAGGCATGGATCGCATCGATCGCTAAGCCACGAGCCTGAGTCGCTGCTTGGGAGAGAATCTCTATTTGCATAATATTAGGTGTGTTTTGCCCTCGCTAGGTTTAAGCTTCTGTTTAGTTAAAAGCTATAAACATGTTTGCCCATGGCTGAATGGGAAGAAAAAACAATTTCCTTTCAATGAAATCATCTCATAGTAATCATTCAAATCTCGACTCTGAGTAGAGTTATCAATAGCTCGAAAATATGACGCACGAAGAATTAGAAGAAGGCACAATCCTCAATCTTGATTTCGCAAAGCTACGTAAAGTGGCTAATTGCGATTCTGATGTTCTACCCGCACTGGCGCAAGACGCCAGCACGGGCGAGGTGCTGATCGTAGGCTATGCGAACGAACTTGCCCTACAAACTGCGCTCGAATGCGGCATGGCGACCTTCTGGAGTACGAGCCGCAACGAGTTGTGGATCAAAGGTAAGACCAGCGGCGATTACCTTAAGATTGAAGGCATCTATGTGAACTGTGAGCAAAACTCGATTCTTTATAAAGTCATTCCCGCGGGTAAAGGTGCCTGCCACACTAAGGATGCTACGGGCACTGTCAGACCTGGTTGTTATTATCGCCGCATTAAAAAAGACGGTTCACTCGAGTTTGTTCTTCAAGATTAACAACGGAAATTAATAGGCCTGCAATTCGATATATAAAATACTGATAATGAATGTATTAAAAATTAATCTAGTAACTATCCGTAAGTTATATAAATTATGACTTTAAATATTATTCGCCATTTAAATTTATGATTAAAATAAAAAGGTTCCTCAAATTACTAACATTACCCCTAATTTTTTCTTCCTCAATATTTGCGAGTCCGCATTATCCAGTAACAACTAATGTCTTAATAAGCAGTGGTAATCTCGCAGACATAGAAAATACTCCCATATACTCAAATGAAGGTATTGCTTATAGCGTGGGAGGCGTCGGAAACGTAGTATTTGATATTACAGCAAGACTGCAAAGTACTTTAATTAAGTTAGATTCGGGACAAAGTCCTGCGGTAAAAAATAATTGGTCCACAACTGAAGAATACGAAGAATGGACAGACAGGCTGATTTTAAGAAAGACGACAAACTTCTATGTCTTAGATAACGCACAATTTGCCCAAAGTTTCAATGGAGCTGACAATTTTTTTGATCCAAATCATAATTCAGTCACTAATGACCCATTAGAATTACAAGATATTGAGATATTAGTGCAGAACTTCATAGATGCTGGGGGACATCTTGAATTATACGAAGAAGCACGAGACGCTGGTAACATAGGAGTCGAAGCATTAATTAGCGAGCTCAAGCTAGGTAGAGGTCCGATTACAATAGTCGAAACGGTAGAATTCAGCCGCTTAGTCAAATCGATTAACAATCCTACAGATGCTTACAGTGTAAATACACTAAAGGATGATCCCATTTCGGGAAAAGAAGTAAATGGAAGTGATTTGGCAGCAATTAAAGACTCCAGATTAGATTCGTTCGTAACTGGAACAACATTTTCAGAAGGCTCTGCAGGTATCACCTCTTACAGTCAAAAAATGTTAAATGGTTTTACCGTTGGAAACGAATGGTCAAAAGGTATAACGTATGACAAACGTTGGATGTATTTTAAGACATCTGCATTTGCTGGTTTTGGCCTTGGTATAAGAATTCCTTGGACTGCAGACGTTAATGTTTCCGAAAGGCTCATTCCTCGTGATGACCCAGACAGAACTAATTTTGAAGCATCTATTGAAGTTGAGACATTAGATGCAGATACCGATTTTTACAGAAGTGTTGGAGTCCCTGCAGTACATAGATACCGAGGCAAGGAAATGCCACTTGAGGCAGGTGCAGGCATTGCTCTAAAGATTAAAGTTTTAGGCGCATGGATAATAAACAAGGGAAGAAATGATCCTGTCGTGGGTGAAGATGTTGATATGAGTCAAGATTTTGATCCTCCATTGGGCCCTACGCCAATGAATATAGCGACTTTGGAATTACCATATGAGGACAGTGGCCTTGCTTACAGCGCCAGATATGCAGGAGTTGGAGCAGATTTTAAAGCCGATGTTGGTGTCAGAGGAGATTCAATAGACCTTAGAGTTAAACCATATAATAGTTGGAATAGGGACGGACTAGCATACAGCAAAAATTATCGTAATATTAGCCTGACGAACCAAGGAACTCCCCTATCTTTATCGTATGCGATAGATGATAATTCGGCAGATGAAAATCAGTATTTTTATAATTTTGGTCCGATATATGATCAGGCTAGTTACAAAACCTCATTGACGATTACTCCTAAGGCTAGGATCAGATGCACACTGTATCTATCAGAGATATGGGGGTCTTTATCTGATATAAATTTAAGCAGTAATTGGCATAAACTATTTACTGCCGATTTTAATCTTCCATCTCTAACCCCACACGATGGAGTTGATTCTGAAATCAGAGCCACTCATAATAGCAGGAGATTGTTGCCTATTGTTATGCGTGCCACGCCACATAGGTTTACTACGAACCCTTCTACTGGAATTTGGGATTATATAATCGGCGAACTAGGTGATGATTCTCTTACCTTGATAGAATATATTCCTGATGATTATGATGTAGTGCCCGAAAGCATCACAGGTGGGGGAGTTTATGATAGCAATGAGAGATCTATTACCTGGAGCTTAGCCAAAGGCAGTGTTCCTGAGAATGTGTCCTACAGAAGCATGTATTCGGGGTCATCATCGACTTCGGCACCAAATCCAGTAGGATCGTTCCAATCTACCTTCGTAGAAGGCGGCATTGATATGAATATTAATGCTGCTATTGGGGATCTAAGATATGAGTCAACTAAAGAGGCAGAAGCCGATCTAGCAAATTATAGATTGTCCAAAAGGCCAACTATAGAGGCTTACGATGCTGTCGTAGCTGAGAGGGATGCTCGCCTGACAACAACACAAGTTCGCGACCTTAAATTAGGCAGCAGCATGCTTGCCGTAGAGGATGGTAATGTTTCTTTAAATCTTGAACTAGAAGCTACTAATAGTCTTGCATCCACTGGTTCAAATTGGACTCCTGTCCCCGAAAGTAAAGTAATAGTCCATCCCACTTTCCAAAATGGTAAAATAAAAATCGATGTTCAAGGCGACGATGATGCTAATACTGGAGTTAGATTTTTCCGTTTTGTCATGGAGGGAGGGAGCGAATCGGTTACTGATTCAGCGGGTAATGACGCAGAGCAATAAGTTTTTCTATCTACTAGGCATACATAAGTGGGCATACTTTCTACATTTGTCTTTATATTGACTTACTCGTTAAAGCTTTAGTGTCTTAAATTCAGAAGCGCATCTTAGCTCCCGTAGTTCAATGGATAGAGCAGCGGTCTCCGAAGCCGCAAATGGCAGTTC
>JAKVCM010000092.1 GCA_022448605.1 Puniceicoccaceae bacterium
GAGCGGTGAGCTCTTACCTCCCCATTTCACCCTTACCTCAGGCAAGCCGAAACTTGCTCAAGGCGGTATATTTTCTGCGACACTATCCGTCACGTCAAGTTGCCCCAACGCGCCCCCACTTTCACAGGGAATCCTGCCCTACGGTGTCCGGACTTTCCTCTCAATCTTACGACCAAGCGAACGCCCACACTCCGAAATCGACTTAGACAAGCTGACCTACCCTTTCTTCGGGCGCAAGCGATAAATAAGTCCTTACACGCGGTGCCAGCAACTGGCCTGCGCGATGCTATATTGAAACTTCCGCGTGTGTTCTCGGATGAGAAAAGGCATGTCCCACTGCCGATCCAGCACGAAGTTAGACTCCAAAACTTTACGCAGCCCATCAAAGGAATCGACCGCACCATCGCCTAACCAGTTCGAGGGAGGCGTATATTCTTCGAGCCAAGTAAAGGGAGTCGTCATAAAGAGCTGCCCAGACGGTTTGATCAGCTCTGGCAAGCGCTCTAACAAACGCATAGGCTCAAGCAAGCGGCAAACCAAGTTACATGCGATCACGAGATCAAACTGGCCAATATCAGAGCGAATGCGCTGCGCATCTCCTTGCTCAAAGCTGAGTCGACTACGATCGATCGCAGGATCGACAAAGACAGTTAATTGCGTCGTGGCCGAACCTTCGTCGAGACGCGTAGCTGGGTGCCTCCCTTCGACCGCGATGCGATTGGCCGCGTCGATAAATGCCTGCGAGTAATCTATACCAATCACCTCGTCACAATGCCTTGCCAGTTCGAAGCTTGACCGACCGACTGCACAGCCAAGGTCAAGCGCACGGGCCCCTGCCGCCAATTTTGAAAGATCGGCCCCCTGCAGCGCACAGCGCCTAGGGAAGTCTAAGGCATCCGCTCCCCCTAAAGCGTATGGAAATTGTTCTTCAGCATTCGCATAATGAAAAACAAGATACTGCTGTAGCAGTTCGTCGGACTCGTAGGGATTTTCGATATTCATAGGCAGCCCGGACTAGGCTCAGGCGGCACGAATCGACTAAGCCTCAACAGCAAGTTCCGCCTCAAGCAAGTCCACCATGTATTTCGCAGGCTTGTAATGCTCAATCAGAATTTCTGTCTGTTCACCTCGGATCATCCGTGCTTGCTGTAAACGGATCTCGGGAGTTTTGTGCGGCGCATACAGAACATCGTCATGGGAGGCGTTTTTATGCTCCTTGAAGAGGTCTGGCGTAATCTTTCCGCCTAAGTGATCATCGCGACCAGTGGCTACGTGGATCGTGCCGAGAATTTTTTCGTCTTGGATATCACGACCTGAGAAAGGTAATACCTGAGTGCCAAAGCCTAGCTCACCAATCGCACCAATCATGGGATCATCTTTGAGGCGACGGTTATGATCTTCAATCTCTGCATAGTCGCCGTAAACGAATTGCGATTTTGTGATCATGCCATCTTCAACATGAAGAAGGCCGATCGTGCTCTCGTCATACTTGAAGGGAAAAACACCCTCCGCACTTTCTGGGACAAAATAAACTTCCCCAGCTGGCAGATTAGCCACATCACCGCCCTTGCTTGGGGGGCAGAGGCCGTGGCTCTTTTGAGCCTCTTGTCCACGGGTGTGAAGCTTGAGAGTGTAGACTTTATTTTCCACCTCAAAGTCGATTTCGAAAGAGTCTGCCTTCGTTAGACCCAGGCGCAACTTTTCAGCTTCTTCGCTCACAAGTTCATAGTCGACGGAAAGCCCTGTATCCAAGATGATTTGGTTTAGGCCGTGGAGCGTTGCACCGCGGAAACCAAATTCTTTGCACTTTGCTGTCAAAGGCGCCGTCGCGGAGAAAGTCGAGACGGTTAAAATAATATCATACTTGGTGTAGATATCCCTATCTAAGCTCAAATGATTGCCCTCTGGATCAAAACAATCGTCTTCCATATCTAGATTACTGCCGCCAGTTTCTTTGTAGGCAAAGATTTCGCCGCCCGTCCAGTTCATCTCGTCGAGCTGTCCATTTTTGAACCCCTTGTAGAAAAACTCGTGCCCGTAATTTTGGATCGAGAGAGTTTCGTCCTCGAGGAATTTGAAGTCTTTCATGTCCGCCGGGTTCGGTAAGTCGATAAGAATACAGACCTTTTCACCATTACCGCGACCGAAACAAGTCGTTAGTAGACGTGTGAGGCTGAAAGGTGCAAATGTGCGTTCGTTAGCGTTGAGTATCATGAGTATTGGTGTTAGGTTATTTCTAAAAAATCACTACTACTATTAATAAGTAAACACTTGTCAAAGCAGGTTTGACTAAAAGCTGCAGATAAATGATAACGCAAAACACGTCAACACCTGACATAAAACCAACAACCTATGAAGCGCGCCTTCGATCTAGTTAGTAGTCTATTGCTCTTTGCCGTGCTATGCCTGCCGCTATTAGTCATTACAGTGCTGCAAGTCATCAAGCTCGGGCACCCTATATTTTTTAGGCAAACACGCGCTGGCAGAGACGGACGTGCCTTCAAAATCCTCAAGTTCCGCAGCATGCGTAACTGCCAAGGAAGCGACGAAGAACGCCTCATCGCATGGGGACAATTCCTTCGTAGCACCAGTATTGATGAGTTGCCTGAACTGTGGAATGTGCTCAAAGGAGAAATGAGCCTAGTTGGCCCCCGCCCCTTACCAACAATCTACTTGGAACGTTACTCGCCAGAACAAGCTCGCCGCCATGAAGTGCTTCCAGGGATCACCGGTTGGGCCCAAGTCAACGGACGCAATGGCCTTAGCTGGAAGGAGCAATTCGAGCTCGACCTCTGGTATGTCGAAAACCGTTCCTTCTTGCTCGATCTCAAAATTCTCTGTTTAACTGTAAGCACCGTCTTAAGCCGTAGAGACATCGCCGAAGAAGGCCAAGCGACACGCAGCGAATTCTTTGGTAACTAAGACTACCCTCTACGATACTCCTCATGCCAGACCGCACAGCCATCCAATCCCTAATCCTTGAATCGGTGCAAATGCTCGCCGAAGATTTCGAGCTCGAAGCACTGAAGGCTCCGGATCCACAGACCGCCCTGTATGGAGGAGATGGCTCGCTCGATAGCATGGCGCTGGTCAACCTGATCGCCGACATTGAAGAGGCACTGGCCGAAAAGTTAGACGTCTCCATCGCACTAGCTGACGAAAAAGCCATGAGCGCAAAAAATTCTCCTTACCGAAATGTCGCTAGCTTGACTGATGCAGTCATCGAAAGGATGCCCATATGAAAACGATCGTTATCACCGGAACGCGCAAAGGAATCGGCAAAGAAATAGCCGATCACTATCTCGCCGAAGGTTGGCAAGTCGTCGGTTGCTCCCGTGGCGAAGGCAGCATTGAGCACGACCACTACCAACACTTCGCACTGGATGTGAGCGACGAGGATGCTGTCATTGCGATGGCTCGAACGATCAAGGCCAGCCATGGGAAGGTAAATGCGCTTCTTAATAACGCCGGCATCGCATCGATGAACCACGCGTTGCTCACACCCGCTAGCACGGTGAACCGTATTTTGCAAACTAACGTAGTCGGCACCTTTCTCTTTTGTCGTGAAATGGCTAAGCTCATGCGCCGCTTTGAGAATGGGCGTATCATCAATTTTACTACAGTCGCCCACCCGCTCAATCTTGAGGGTGAAGCCATCTACGCCGCTAGTAAAGCCGCCGTGGAAAGCCTGACCCGGATCCTCGCCCGCGAACTGGCCGAGCTAAGGATCACAGTCAACGCGATCGGCCCCACTCCCATCGGGACCGATCTGATTCGCGGCGTGCCTCAAGAGAAAATGGACGCCCTGCTCGCCCGCCAAGCCCTCGCTCGCATGGGCGAAGTACGCGACGTGATCAACGCCGTCGATTTTTACCTCCGCGAGGAGAGCGATTTCATCACAGGACAAGTCCTATACCTCGGCGGAATCAATTAGGTGCGGTCGTAACTCTTCTCGAAGAATGCGATCAGAACAATTTTTCAGTAGCTCTCCAAAGTGGCAAGCAAGCATGCTGTCAAAATAAAGAATGACTTGGATCCGCCAAAAACTAGCCGCTTGCGGAGATCGCATCGCCTGCCACGAAGCTGGCAAGGCATGGAGCTACGCCGAGTTTATTGAGCTTATTGATCAGACGGCCACGCAAGTCCCCAGCAAAGGTGCAGCCGTCATAGAGGTGCAAGCACCAACCACGATTGAAGGCCTCGCTATGCTTCTTGCCATAGGAGAGACCGGTCACATCGCCCTACCGCTGCCCCCAGAGCTACCCGAGGCCGAGCAAGATAAGATGCGACTCATCGCCAATTCTTCGCAGCTTTACAATCAACTCGAAGGCAGTGGACTCGTGCTCTTCAGCAGTGGCACCAGTGGTGAGCCCAAAGGCATGTTACACAATCTCGATGCCCTCCTCGCACGCTATAAATATTTAAGTGCTCGCAAGGATCGCTCCCTGCTCTTGCTACTAATCGATCACATCGGCGGGCTCGACTCCGCCTTTCGTTGTCTTTTTTCCGGATCGACGCTCGTTGTGCCCGAAACTCGTAGTCCTGAAGCGGCTGGCCGAGCTATCGCCTCACATCGAGTTAACATCCTGCCTGCCTCCCCGACCTTCTTAAATCTAATGCTACTCTCGGGGACTGCCCAGAAGCACGATCTTAGCAGCGTCGAAATCATTGCTTACGGCGCAGAAGTGATGCCGCAGAAAGTTTTAAACCGACTCGCCAAAGTTTTCCCCAATGCACAACTACAACAAAAGTTTGGCACTAGCGAAACAGGTGCCATTCGGATTAAGAGCGTGAGCAATGAAAGTCTTTTTTTTCATATCGAAGATTCAGATACACAGTGGAAAATCGTCGAAGAAGAGCTCTGGCTAAAAACACCTTCACGAATACTCGGCTACCTAAATGCTGCCGACAAAGGCCTTGAGGCGGATGGATGGTATCGCACAGGCGACTTCGTCGAAACAGACGATCACGACAATCTAAGAATCGTCGGTCGCGCCAGCGCAGTCATCAACGTGGGTGGTCAAAAAGTGCACCCCTCCGAAGTCGAAGCGATCTTAAACGAAATTCAAGGCATTCAGGCGGTAAGCATTTACGGCATAGAATCCCCTATTACTGGCAGCACTGTCGCCTGTGAATTAGTAGTGGACGGTAACGAAGATTCGCGGGTATGGAAGCGCACAATCCGTAATCATTGCCGAGGTAAATTAGCGCCATGGAAGATTCCTTCATCCGTAAAAATCGTCGATTCGATTAGCATAAATATTAGGCTGAAAAAGCAGTCCGCTAGAACAAAACAGGAATTCTTAACATAGACCCGAGCGCCCTTGACAGGCTCTCGAGGCACTGAAGAATTTAACGTTTTAATCCAACATACATATGGCATCTCCTACAGACGTTCGTAAAGGCAAAGTCCTCAACTACCAAAACACCCCGCACCTCGTGTTGGATGTCCAACACCGAACGCAGGGCCGCCAGGCTGGCTTCATGCAGGTCACCATGCGCAACCTGAGTTCAGGCGCGAGTACTAACACTAAAATCCGCACCACAGATAGCGTTGAAATCATGCACACTGATATGGTGAAGCTCGAGTTCAGCTACGTCGATGCGGACGGCTACCATTTCATGGATCCTGAGAATTTCGAAGATGTCATCCTCGACGAGGGTCTGATCAATGAGGCGAAGGATTTTCTAGTCGAGACGCAAGCTTACAGTATTCTCCATGTGGACGACAAACCCATCTCGATCGATCTACCCGCATCGCTTGAAATGAAGGTCACTGAATCCGCTGAAGGCGTCAAAGGCGACACCGCGAGCAATGTCCAAAAGCCCGCCACACTTGAGACCGGGCTCACAGTGCAGGTGCCGCTCTTCATTAAAGAAGGCGAAACCATCAAGGTAAACACAGCCGACCGATCCTATGGAGGGCGCGCTTAGCACATAAGCACTGTAAACCAATCGGGAGGGAACCTCGGTTCACGTCGCGATAAGACATACCTTTGTCGCCGACCAGTATTGATCTTTTAAATCCACACATTATAGTGTGGGTATCTGAAATTTTTTAAGAATGCGATTCACTACCCCAATGGCTAGATGTGCAAAAGCCCGATCCGGCTTTGCGCTTGTCATTGCCCTAAGCCTGATGGCCTTTGTCCTTCTGCTTATACTATCGATCGCTAGCTTTGTCGTAGTTGAGCAACAAAGTGCCAACATTGCCAAGCAGCAACTCGTAGCGAAGCAAAATGCACTCGTAGGCCTGCAAATTGCCATCGGCGAATTGCAGCAACGTCTAGGCCCAGACCAACGTGCGACGGCGAGTGCCGACATTCTGGACAGCAGCAATAATCCTTATACGCTCGTCTGGCATTCGGACCCGACCAAGGGCTGGGATGGAGCGACAAAGGACTGGATTACGGGGGGCGACGCGGACTTTGCACTCCCACTTCTCTCGGTGGATCCGGCCAAACTGAATACGCTAATAAGCAGCGGCGGCGAATTCAACGAATCAGTGCTCTATAACCCAGTCGAGCTCATGGCCATCACTAACCCTAGTGATGGCACGCTCACTAGCCTCAAAGCTGAGCGACGTCCGCTGGTCGACGCTCAAGGAGCAACCACTGGCAACTATGCATGGGTGGCTCAAGACGAATCGCTTAAGGCTAATTTAAAGACCGAGCATGGAGATTATCAGAACGAAGATTCCAACCTTGACCTTGTCGAGACTAGCCGGCGGCTTTCAGTATTCCCCTATGCCAACGCTGCTGGTATTGAAATTAAGGGAAAGAGCCCTTTTGATGCAGTCGATCCAGTAATTGATGGCGAGCTAAATGACGATTACTTTGAAAAAATACAAAAAGCCGAAGAACTTTGTGACCTCATCACCAGTGGCTTACTCACGCCGGCAGACGACTCTGGCTCAAAGGCTGAACAGCTCGCTCCCTACCGAAATCATTTCACTCTGAATTCTAAGGGAGTTCTCGCGGATACTAAAAACGGCGGCCTCCGCCGCGATCTCAGTCGCGGACTCGACGATCAATATTTTGAAAAACTACACGACGTGCCCGTATTCGGAGTGGATCGCGATGGCAACGTAGTCGCCGACGGCATCAATGAACCTGTAGGGGATCAATGGAAATACTTCAGGGACTTTTATAACTTTTACCGTCCGGTGGATGATGGGCTAGTGAGCGATTTGAATAATAAGAATATTTTTTATGGATTGGATGACGTAACATCACCTAACCCTTCTACGAGAATGCGTTTTACAGACGTCAATCAGGACATCAACCATATATACAATTCGCCCAATGGAACAAACTCCAACGACCGTAGCTACAACGTAA
>JAKVCM010000093.1 GCA_022448605.1 Puniceicoccaceae bacterium
GGGGGGTCTCGATTTGTTTGGAGCCAGCGAGATCGGCGATGGTCCTGGCGACTTTTAAGATACGGTCGTAAGCACGTGCGGAGAGTGAGAGTTGCTCCATTGCTTGTTGGAGTAGATTGCCTTGCTCTTTGTTAATCTCGCCTGCTATCAAGAAGTGTTCTTACTCGGCGTCTTCGCACTTTTTCATCGAAGCTAGGATGGCGAGCGCGATGGGTAGGTCGTATGCGGGGCCTTCTTTACGAAGGCCGCTGCTAGCCAAATTGATGGTGGTTCGAGTTGCCGGCGTGCGAAAGCCACTGTTGGTCATGGCGGAAAAGACACGATCTTGCGATTCCTTAACTGCAGCATCAGGCAAACCCACAAGGATAAATTTAAGCTCGCCCGCCTCACCGGTATTCACTTCTACTTGAACAGGATGCGCATCGACGCCCACGAGGGCTGCGGATTGTGTGATTCCTTACATTGTTTCGATTTGTAATTATTAAAACAATGGTGAACACTTTTTCACTAATGTCACTATTTAAGTTATTTTGTCTATGAAGATTGGCCTAAGCGGAGGGATTGCTTGCGGGAAGTCGACAGTACTTGGGTTTTTCCGTGAAGCGGGCTGGCAGACGGTTGATTCAGACGCAGTGGTGCGCGAGTTATTGGCTAAGGATGCCGAAGTGAAAGCGCAACTGCGCACGCGCTGGGGCGAGACGGTTTTTATCGATGGTGCAGTCGATCACACTGCTGTGGCCAAGCGCGTTTTCGGCAACGAGGGCGATTTAAAATGGCTGGAAGAGCTTCTGCACCCGCTCGTCCGCGAGAGTTGGCTAGCTTCGATCGCCCAAGCTCCTAATGCAAACTGGTTAGTAGAGATCCCTTTGCTCTTTGAAAAAAGGCTTGAAACCCGCTTCGATTTAACTGTTTGTGTAGTGAGTCCACCTGATGTAGCCGCCGACCGCATGGTTGCCAGAGCTTACACGGAAGAGCAAATCGAGCAGCGCCGTAAGCAGCAGATGCCCCTCGAAGAAAAAATGGAGCTCGCCGATTATCTTATTTCCAACGCGGGTAGCCTTGAATTTTTGAAACAACAAACCACGAGACTGATTAAGCAAATCACCACACATTAGTGTGGACTGCGCAGGCTTTGAAACCCCATCAACTTACTAAGAGGCATCCATAGTCTCATTAATAGACAGCCATGAGCACTGACGAAGAAAACGACGCCCTCTCCCAAGAGGACCATTCCACTACTGCCGAAGTCGCAGCTAAAAAGCGAGCGACTAAAAAAGCCGCTAAGAAGGCTACGAAAAAACGTGTAACCGCAAATGGTGTCGCTGCTAAGGAATTGGGCGACACAGGATTAGATACGTTCGCACCTGGCGAGATCGCACCTGCGCAAGCAGGATCCGATGCCAAGCTATCTACATCCTCGAGTGGCGATGATGAGGTGACTTTTAGTGCTGACATTAAGGTCGACCAAGTCCAAGAAAAAGATTTGAGCGATCAGCCAGAGCAGCCTCGCGAGCCCAAAGTTGGTAACGGAAATGGTGGCAAGGGTCATAAAGCAAACCATAACAACGGACCAAAGAACCAAAATCATAACCAGCACCCGAATGATCGGCAAAAGGGCAATGGTAAGTTTAACAAGAATAACAAAAACAACAACAAACGTAAGCGTGGCAAAAACAACCGCTGGGATAAAAATAAGGCTAAGCGTGAGCGCGAAGAGGAGATTCCGATCGAATTTGGTGAGTTGCTTGATTGGGAGTTGCTCGAAAATCGTGAAGACATCCTCGCTCTGGCCGAAGATCTGAAGTCGGGTGGTGGCGAACCGCTCGATTATGTGCGTATTTATAATATGCTACTGCCAGAGCTGCGCGAAGAGGTCGCGGTCTTAGGGGTCGATACGCCGAACGCGCCGAATCGCAATCAGTTGATCGATGCTATTACTAAGTATGCCGCCGAGAAGAAAGCGGCTATTGTGACCACTGGCATCTTAGAGATTTTAGACGACGATGAGGGTGGCCTCATTGTTTACGAGCGTGACAGTTATCGAGTGAATGCACTCAGTGCCTATGTGCCGCAGGCTTTCATAAAGCACTATGGTTTGCAGCGCGGGCATATTGTCCGAGCGCAGATACATCCACATCGTGAGGGTGAATCTTGCCCGATCGTCGTGAGGGTTGAATCAGTGATGGACCAGGATCCAGAGACCCTTAGCCGAATCGTTCCCTTTACAGAGCGAGTGCCTTACTATCCGACTTCCCGCATCTTGATGGAGGCCGATTCGGAAGCTAAGTGGGATAATCTTTCCATGCGTGTTGTCGATTGCCTCACGCCCGTTGGTTTTGGTCAGCGCGGACTTATCGTCGCACCACCGCGTACGGGTAAGACCGTGCTCATGCAAGGCATGGCAAATTCTATACAGAAAAATTATCCGGACTCTCACCTAATTATCCTTCTAATTGATGAGCGCCCCGAAGAGGTCACCGACTTCCGCCGCCAAGTCAGCGGCGAGGTTATAAGTTCGACTTTCGACGAAACAGCGGAGAGCCATGTCCATGCCGCCGAAATGGTAATCGAGAAGGCGCGTCGCATGGTCGAAGTTGGTAAAGATGTTGTTATCTTACTCGATTCGATCACCCGCTTAGCGCGTGCCTACAACACGACCATGCCCAGTAGTGGTAAGATCCTCTCTGGCGGTGTCGAGGCCAACGCTCTGCAAAAACCAAAGCGCTTCTTTGGCTCCGCTCGTAACATAGAAGACGGCGGTAGCTTGACCATTATAGCGACTGCGCTGGTCGAGACTGGCAGTAAGATGGATGAGGTTATTTTCGAGGAGTTTAAAGGAACTGGAAATATGGAGTTACACCTCGACCGTGGCCTTTCCGATAAACGTATCTTTCCTGCGCTGAGTATGGATAAGAGCGGCACGCGGAAGGAAGAACTACTCTATCATCCCGACGAAATGCTCAAAATTTATTCATTGCGCAGGGCAATGAAGGGCCTACCGTCTACAGATGCTATGGAAATGCTCATTCAAAGGATCAAGAAAACCAATACCAACGCGGAGTTCTTATTGAGCGTGGCACGTTAATTTTTACTTTCACCATTTTCTACCCACCTTGACAATCATCTATCTGTGACCTCCGCCGACGAATTCGTTCTCCAATTATTAACTGACAAAGGGCTACTCGAAGAGAGTACTATTGAGACTGCGCGCGCCAAAGTTAACGAGTCCGAGTATGACGGCAGCGAAGACACTGCTGCGCTTGAGGCGCTCGTCGCCGACCACAGTATTAATCAACAGCAGATCGCTGATGTCCTCGCCGAGGAGTTTAATATGGAGACAGTCAATCTCGCTGATGTTCGTGTCTCGACCGAGGCGCTAGAAATCATGCCTTTCGAACTCGCAAATCGCTACAAAGTCATTCCTCTAGAAGTTGACGACAGCGAAGCCGAACTCGCCATATTTGACCCGCTCGATATGGACGCGCTCGATAGTATCAGTCATGTTATTAAGCGCTCAATCACTTGCCGCGTCGCGCCGCTTGAAGAGATCGATAAGGCAATCCACCAATACTACGAAGGTGCTCAAGCAGGTGTGGTGGACGACATCTTTTCTGGGATGGAAGACCCCGACGCCGCTCCCACTCAAATTGATCTGCCCTCTGGCGAAGATGCCAGCGAAGAGGAAGCACCTATCATTAAGTATGTCCACATGGTGATTTCCGAAGCGCTTAAACGCCGTGCATCGGATATTCACATGGAACCGCTAGAGAAACGCTTTCGTGTTCGCTACCGCATCGACGGCGTGCTTCATGAAGTGGAGAATCCACCCAAGCGTCTTCAGCCTTCCATTGTTTCTCGCATTAAGCTTATGTCCAACGTCAGTATCGCAGAAAAGCGCGTGCCGCAGGATGGACGTATTAATATCAATGTCGGTGCCAAGATTATTGACCTCCGAGTATCGACTCTACCGACTGCTTTTGGTGAGAGTATCGTCATGCGTATACTCGATAAGGAGAGTCTAAATCTCGGCCTTCCCCAGTTAGGTTTCTTTAGCGATGACCAAGCTGCCTTTGAAAGAATCATTGCATTGCCCGATGGTGTCTTCCTCGTTACAGGTCCGACTGGTTCGGGTAAGTCGACCACTTTGTATTCGGCGCTAAACTGTATCAATCACCCAGACCGCAAGATCATCACTGTCGAAGACCCCGTTGAGTATGAGATGCCTGGTGTGAATCAGGTGCAAGTTCGCCGTGATGTTGGCATGACTTTCTCTTCCGCCCTGCGGTCGATGCTACGCCAAGCACCAAACATTATAATGGTCGGAGAGATCCGTGATAAAGAAACCGCTGAAATCGCGATCAACGCTGCCCTTACTGGGCACATGGTTTTCAGTACTCTGCATACTAATGACGCGCCAAGCGCAGTCAGTCGCCTGATAGATATCGGCATCAAGCCCTTCCTCGTAGCCGCCGCTGTTCGCGCCGTACTTGCCCAGCGCCTCGTGCGCCGAAACTGCCCTAGTTGCCGCGTTCCCTTTGAGCATGACGAAAGGCTATTGAACTCGCTTGGTATTCGTTCCGATCAAATTGCAGATGCTTCTTTTATGAAGGGCCAGGGTTGCGTGAAATGTAACGGAACAGGCTTCCGTGGTCGGGTCGGTATCTTCGAGATGTTCCAAGTCAATGAAGAACTTCAGTCCATGATTTACGAGGATGCTAGCCTCGTTGCTCTGCGTGATAAAGCTCGCGAAATGGGCATGCGCAACATGCGCGAAGATGGCATTCGTAAGATTATCGGTGGTATTACGACTCCGCAAGAAGTTCTCCATGCTACTGTGTCCGATTCGATTTAATTAGACCTTTCTGAATCCTCTTTAACCAATTTTAATCACCATGAGCTACGAAATGAATGACCTCTTGGAGCTGATGATCGACCAAGGCGCATCAGATCTTCATATTGAAGTCAATCAGCCGCCGACGCTCCGTATCAGCGGATCAATGGTTCCTGTTGAGGGTCCGAAGCTCGACCCTCAAGATACTGAGGCTTTGATGAAGTCCATCACCTCGGAGACCAATCAGGAGCAAGTCAAGGCCACCGGCGGGGCCGACTTCGGCTTTGCTTATCAAAGCAAGGCTCGTTTTCGTGTCAGCGTACTCCGTGCCAAGGGACACTACGGTCTCGTACTTCGCCAGATCCCAAATGATCTTTTCTCCCTTGTCGATATTGGCCTGCCAGATACAATCATAGAGCTATTGAATCGCCCGCGAGGGCTTATCCTCGTGACGGGACCGACGGGTTCGGGTAAATCCACTACGCTGGCATCAATGATCAATTGGATCAACGAAAACCACGACGGGCACATCATCACGATTGAAGATCCTATTGAGTATTTTCATGATCATAAAAAGTGCATCGTTACCCAGCGCGAAGTAGGCAATGACGTCGCCTCCTTTTCTTCCGCAATTCGCGGTGCGCTACGCCAAGACCCTGATGTTATCCTTGTTGGGGAAATGCGCGATCTCGAGACAATTGAGGCCGCCGTAGGAGCGGCCGAGACCGGGCACTTAGTTTTTGCCACTTTGCACACTACTGGCGCAGCACGCACCGTTGACCGCATTATCGACGCCTTCCCTGCGGATATGAAGGATCAAATACGCACACAGCTCGCTTCCTCAATCATTGCAGTCATTTCTCAAGTGCTTTGTAAGAAAACTGGTGGCGGACGCATCGCATCATTCGAGATCATGGTCACTACTACGTCGATCGCTCAGCTCATTCGAGAGAACAAGACCTTCCGGATCAATTCTGACATACAGACTGGTGCCAGTCGCGGTATGATCGGCCTCGACGCGCACCTGCTCAGCCTTTTTAGCCGCAACTTGATAAGTGCAGACGAAGCACTCGGTAAATCACAGACTCCCGATTTGATGCGTGCTAAGTTACTTGAAAACGGAGCAACCCTTACGACTTAAATCATTTTTCAACCCCGACGATTAACAGATCCTATCTCGATGTTCGAAGATCATAACGATACAGTTTACGAAATAATTAAAAGTGCCAACCTGCTCGAACCAGCGCAGCTTGATGAGCTCAACGTGTCCCACCTCCACACTGGCAAGTCACTAGCCGACGCCGTGATTGGCTCTGGAGTGGTCGAGCGAGGGCAGATTCTCGCCGCTGTGGCGGAGTATCTCGGCTACGAATATTTGGCTACTCCGCCGAATAAAGTGGAAGAAAATATTGCCAGCTGCGTGCGCGCCAGTGCGGCTCGTATGTATGCCGTGGTTCCCTACAAGGTTAGCGATACTTCTGTTTCCTTGCTAGCACAGGATCCTTTTAATCCCGCGATCATCGACGATCTTACCTTTACCTTAAATAAAGACATCACTATCGTAGTTTGCAATCCTGAGCATATTGATTCACTCCTAATTGCCACCTATGGCGAGGAAGATTCATCGATTGACGATATACTAGGCGATCTTGGCGAAAGCTTCACTGAATCTCAGGAGGATCTCTCTGAGGGGGATCTAGCGGATATGGCGAACCAAACGCCCATCATCCGCTTCGTAAACCTCGTGCTTCAGCAAGCAATTAAGGATAAAGCGTCCGACGTTCACTTCGAACCCTTCGAAGATCAGTTCCGCATCCGCTACCGGATCGATGGCGCGCTCTACGAGATGGCGCCTCCGCCGAAGAATTTAGCCGTCCCCGTAACCTCGCGCGTCAAGGTGTTGTCTAATATGAACATCTCCGAGAGACGGATTCCTCAAGATGGTCGTATTAAGATGACCATCGCAGGTCGCCCTGTAGATCTTCGTGTATCTACATTGCCAACCCAATTTGGCGAGTCCGTGGTGCTCCGTGTCCTCGATAAGTCGGTAGTCAACCTCGACCTCGAAGCGCTCAGTTTACCCGACGATATTTTACAAACTATTCGCGACCTTGTGGATCGTCCTAACGGTATCTTTATCGTCACTGGCCCCACCGGATCTGGTAAGACAACCACGCTTTATAGTGCACTCCGCGAGGTTAATAGTGTCGAGACTAAGATTCTTACAGCCGAAGATCCCGTCGAGTATGAGATTGACGGCATTATGCAGGTCGCGGTGAATCACCAAGTAGGCCTCGACTTCTCACGCGCGCTTCGTGCCTTCCTTCGTCAAGACCCTGACAAGATCATGGTCGGCGAGATTCGTGACTTAGAGACCGCGCAAATCGCCGTGCAAGCCTCGCTAACAGGACACGTTGTTTTGAGTACTCTTCATACCAATGATGCACCAGGGGCTGTAACCCGTCTTATCGATATGGGCTTGGAACCCTTCCTTATTTCCGCCTCACTAGAAGCTATTCTCGCGCAACGCCTCATTCGTCGCATCTGCCCCAGTTGTCGTACCGCTTACGAACCAGGCCACGATCTCATTGAAATGCTCGATGTAGATCCGCTCGAAATCGCAGATAAAGATTTTTTCTACGGCGATGGCTGTGCCGAATGTAGCAACACTGGCTATCGCGGTCGTGTAGGTCTCTTTGAAATGATCGTTGTTTCCGACGCCATTCGCGAGTTGATTAACAATCGGGCACCCACGCTCACTATTAAACAAAAAGCTCTCGAGCAGGGGATGCGAAGCTTGCGTGATGACGGCTTACGCGCCATTTTCGACGGTAATTCTTCAATTGAAGAGGTTCTCAAATACACATAAAAATCCATATTCCCCATGGCAAAATTCAAATATACGGCGATTGACGTCAACGGTAAGCAAAAGACCGGCACGGTCGAAGCGTCTAGTCAGGACGAAGCGAGCTCAAAACTAAGTGCGTCCGGCTTGATGCCAACAAAGATCACCAAAGCAGGCAGCGGTGCCACTGCGAAAGCAGCTTTTAAAAAGGGAAGCAAAAAATCTAAGAAGTCGAGCGGTGGCTTGGGTAAAGTCATCAAAGGAGA
>JAKVCM010000094.1 GCA_022448605.1 Puniceicoccaceae bacterium
AAAATTCGCCGTACTCGAATATAGCGATGCCGCTTACAACGAAGAATTAGAGCGCCTTAATGAAGTCTTTTCCCCTATTGTTCTTCGCTGTAAAGAACTAGGTCGCGCGATGCGAATTGGCACCAATCACGGCTCACTCTCGGACCGTATCATGAATCGCTACGGCGACACTCCCTTAGGTATGGTCGAGTGCGCACTTGAATTTATCCGTATTGCCGAGAGCCATAGCTACCAAGACATATGCCTGTCTATGAAGGCCAGTAACCCAAAGGTGATGATCGAAGCCTACCGACTGGCGGTAGCCCGTATGAATCAAGAAGGTATGAACTACCCCCTCCACCTTGGAGTGACCGAGGCTGGTGACGGCGAGGACGCCCGGGTTAAAAGTGCCATCGGTATCGGCACCCTACTCAACGATGGCCTCGGCGACACAATCCGTGTCTCCTTGACCGAGGACCCTATCTATGAGGTGCCCGTTGCTCGTGAGCTAGCGGATAAAGCAATGACCCTTTGGAAGCAACAGCTTGAAATGCCTTTATCTGAGACCACTCACGATAGTATCAACCCTTTTGATTTCAACAAACGATCGACACGTGTTGTCCAGCTTAGTTCGAAATGTGCTATAGGAGGCGAGAACACTCCCGTCGTTATAATCAAAACGCATCATGCGATCACTAACATGCAGGTGATTATCAAGGATGTTTGCGCAACTCAGATGAGTCTCAAGGAGATTAAAATAGAGGGCCTCCATATTGTCGTTAATGCCGCCAATGACCTAGATCAATTCACCCTACTTTACGAAGCCCTCAATACAGTTGTAGAATTCTTTGTCCTCGAGCTCGACTGTGCAGTCGATGTATCTGAACTCGAAACTTTTATTTGGCCAGAAAATGGCTTAGCGGGAATTATATTACTTCAGCATATTCCCCAAGAGGATGCCTATTATGCAGCGGCATTTTTACAATTTTGCCGCGATAAGAAATTTACCTGCGCCATAGATTGTTCCGCCGATGACCTGCGTGAAGAGATCGGTGCGCAACTCTCGCCAATGGGCACTGAGGGCCTCATTTTATGCAGTGATATTACCTATGACGGTGGTATAAGTCATGGTAAGCACCCCGTTGGTAATTATCGCGCACTTGCCGAGGCTACCCAAAAATTTCTTCCCGACGTCCCCATTTGGATACGTAATACAGCTTGTAACACACTTGAGCTCAAAGACTACTTTTCTGACCGCCTACTTGAGGCTAGCATGCTGAGTGGCGCGTTACTATGCGATGGAATCGGAGACCTTATTAGCATAGAAACCGAGCCGCTGCTTAATAAGGCTACAAGTCTAGCATATCAGGTATTGCAAGGTGCACGGGCAAGAATTACAAAGACAGAATTAGTCGCTTGCCCTAGTTGCGGTAGGACTCTTTTCGACCTGCAGAGTGTCACTCAAAATATTAGAAACCGTACAGAACATCTCAAAGGGGTGACCATTGCGATCATGGGTTGCATCGTCAACGGCCCTGGTGAAATGGCTGATGCAGACTTTGGTTATGTTGGCGGTGCGCCCGATAAGATAAATCTCTACGTGGGCAAAAAGTGCGTCAAATACAATGTCCCATCCGCGGAAAGCCTTGATCAGCTAATCGACCTAATTAAGCAACACGGTAAGTGGGTAGAACCAAACTGAGGAATAATTATTTTAGGCAGCTCTTACGTATTTTTATAAGGAAGTTTCTATAAACCCGTTTCATAAGTGTGTTTAATTCAAACCAAGAGGCCGCACACAATGCTCTTCATACTTTTTTGCCATATGCCGGCGGCGAATATGCTAGGACTAGAAACTATGACTATGGACCCATGCAGCGTGAAAACGTGTCCATGTTGTCCCCATGGATACGACTTCGCTTACTTTCGGAATGGGAAATTATAAATTCTGTTTTAGAGGTTCACTCAAAGTCATCAGCGTCTAAGTTCATCGATGAGATTTGTTGGCGTACTTATTGGAAAGGCTGGCTAGAGTTAAGGCC
>JAKVCM010000095.1 GCA_022448605.1 Puniceicoccaceae bacterium
AGATTATTGCAATTATTAGTCTTGAACGAGGAATTCCTAGTAAGCGCAAGTCATCAGCTTGTGTTGATTACGTCCCTGCCCTTTGTACACACCGCCCGTCGCTCCTACCGATTGAGTGATCCGGTGAATACTTCGGACTGCATTATGGTCGGTTCCCGGTTATTTTGCAGAAAGTTGAATAAACCTTATCACTTAGAGGAAGGAGAAGTCGTAACAAGGTTTCCGTAGGTGAACCTGCGGAAGGATCATTCGCACGCATCCAATTCCAACCATGATTTTCTTAAGCGCCGCGGCCACACGCGATGTTCACTTGTCTCTGCGCAAGTTGTTTTTCCAACATTTTGCAAGAAACCGTTCGGAGATTTCGTTGAATCTTCTAAGATCTTACAGTGGTGAATGTCTTGGCTCGAGTAGTGATGAAGAACGTAGCGAACTGCGATATTCAATATGAATTGCGGAGTTTCGAGAATTAGTAGGTCTTTGAACGCATGCGGCATTCTGGCTTGTCCAGTTTGCAGTTCTACCGGTGTTTATAATTCTTTCTCCCGTCACGGGCCGCTCCGGCGGCGCCGTGGATCTGCGTGCCCGCGCTCCCTCTGCGCGGGCATGTCAAACGCTAGCGCATTGGCGTCGGTCCGCCCGGCTGCCAAGCGCGAGTCTGCGTCTATTCTGACAGCAAGCTCTGGCCACCCACAATTGATTTTCCTTCGGAAATCGCCGCGGGTCTCGGCTGACGGTTTGCTGCTGGCGCTACCGCTGGTGCCGTTTTGGCATTTCACTCCAAAACCCGGTTTAACTGAAGTTACCCTCTGAATTTAAGCATATAAGTAAGTGGTGGAAAAGAAACGACAAAGGATTCTTCAAGTAATGGCGAATGAAGAAGGAAGAGCTCATATCTAGAAGCAAAGCCTCGTGCTCTGCGTTGTAATATCTTGATGCGTGACTAGCTGCGCGGCAGGTGTATGTTTTTTGGAAAGAAACGCAACGAATGGTGACAGCCCAGTTCAACACCTGCGCAGTGCTGCGTAACGTCCGCAATCTCTGAGTCGCGTTCTCTGGGATGAGAGCGTTAATTAGATGGTATATTTCATCTAAAGCTAAATATCTTCTCGAGTCCGATAGCGAACAAGTACCGTGAGGGAAAGATGCAAAGTACTTTGAAAAGAGGGTTATATGCGCCTGAAACCACTGTATTACAAGCACTTGGATCCTTCTTTTTCGCTGGATTAGCGCGCTGCCCGGTTACGGGTCGTTGCCGGGTCATCCCGCTGCGGCTCACAGTTCCGGACAAGCGCGGCGAATCCGGCGTTTATTGCCAATGCAACTAAAGGACCTGCCAACAACCCACGTTAGAGAGCTTCTATAAGCGCTCTGCGCGGCTTACGTCTCGTCCGAATTTTGTTTTCTAGGAAACTGCATTTTCTTGCATAGTACCTGGCTGCGTGTTCCGAATGCGCATGCGCTGAAGTCACGCGGCCTTGTGCTGTAAGGTACAGTTTTCCTGCGGCATTGGTATCAAAAGGTTTCAAATGACCCGTCTTGAAACACGGACCAAGGAGTCCACACACGTGTGCGAGTACGCGCCGTGAAACGGCGTGTGCGGAATGAAAGTGACAGTTTTAATTTACGTTTGTAGAAACAACCGACTTCGCTCTACGGAAAGAGGTTTGAGTGTAAGCACACCTGTTGGGACCCGAAAGATGGTGAACTATATCTGAGGAGGGTGAAGCCAGGGGAAACCCTGGTGGAGGCTCGTAGCGATACTGACGTGCAAATCGTTCGTCACACTTGGACATAGGGGCGAAAGACTAATCGAA
>JAKVCM010000096.1 GCA_022448605.1 Puniceicoccaceae bacterium
GGAATCGGTCTCGGTCATACCGAAGTTTGCCACCACCTATCACTTTACCCGTTGAAGTGGCAGCAATGTTGTTTTCGCCCAAATCGACGCCCATCACTTTATTGCTTGAGACGCGTTCAGGCGTTGAAATCTCAACGACAAGGTTGAAATACCATGTGCCGTTTTTGAAGTTCAGTTCAGCTTCTTTGGGTAAGCCTTTTTCAAAAAGTGACTTTTGATGTTTGCCCCAAATAAACTTAGCTTCCACGCGCTTGCCTAATGTGGACAACGACACCGTATTGTCGTCCTTTAGCGTATAGGTCTTTTTGTCGTAGTGGACGGACTTTGACCTAAATTGGATATGAGGGACATCCTGGTTTTTCTTCAGCTTGAGCGCCTTGTATTTGCCCGCCACGGCTTTGATGGCGTTGCAGGTAAACTGAGAGCCTAGCTTTGATTTTTCTCTGATGTCGTAGTAGCACAGGTGATGCAATCTTACATTGTTAAACACCCGATTCTCTTTGGCGTAGGGAACGATATCATTGCACGCATCAGCAAAGGCATGACGCACGGCATCCAGCGCACTATGCGTTTCAGCAGAGACCAGCAATTTGATTGATAGGGTTCTTAGCACTACAATAAATAGATATACGATTAATTAAAAAACCCATGTTCATATATACAGTGGATTTTGTCAAGTCGATTTCCTCTCCTGACTGAAGTCAGAAGTTTCCATCGACTGAAAACCTATGAAAATTTCGTGTTCAGCATTAACTTAGTATCCTTAGGAAGAAGACACAATGCAGAAAAGATCGTATGTTACCTTTCGCTTTATGGCATTATTAACGCTCGTCCTATTTCTTATGTTCACGCCTTGGTGGCCAGAATACACTGCGTGGGTTGAACAAAATGTTACGTACCCAACTTTTCGTTCATGGACACTCATTCTACCTTGTGCGGTAGGGATGAGCCTGTTTGTTTGGCTGGCACCAAAGACAGGAGAAGTGGCAAACGGGTAATGTTTGCTATGTACAACCTTAACGGTCAAAAGCAAACGAATAGCTTTTACACAAAAAAACCAAACCATAAGATATTTTAAGCCACCTGCACGGCGGGATAGATAGAGGGCGTCGCGGAATACCTCAAGTTGACATTCTAAGCCGCCTGCACGACGGGACACAGAGTAATCCTAAAATGTCGTACGAAGACATTTTTCTAAACCACCTACACGGCGGAACACGATTGGGACAAAGCGAATAGAAACTATATTTATTCTAAGCCGCCTACACGGCGGAGCACGATAAACTTCGTAATAATGTCTGTTTCGCTGATTTCTAAGCCGCCTACACGGCGGAACGCTATTGCACAACACAAAGCCAATCCATAAGGTATTTTAAGCCACCTTTACGGCGGGACACCTGAACAATATCAGTTCAAAGTAATTCTGGTCATTCTAAGCCACCTACACGGCGGAAAGAGGCTAAATAGCATCAATGTGACAATACCCGTCCTTAACTTTGGTTTTATCGAAGTAAGGGTTCTGTGTCGTACAGCGCATTGGCACGACATCATCGCATAGCGGCCAGGGCATGGTGCGTTTTTGCCATGCGGTTAACGCCGTGTCATCGTCCTCGATACTGATGGATTGGATAAGGCCGTGACCCATGCGACGCTTTGCGCCGATGTGACTAATGTGCCCCCACTCATTTAGCGCCTCATCCAGCAACTCCTTGTCTCCGATGCAATACGCCACTAAGCGACGACACTCTGTGGTAGGGTGATACGCCAAAATGTTCTTCTGACTACCTCGCTTGGTATCGATTTTCAGGGCGTGCGGTGCCAACGTTTTGCCGGGCTTAAGCTTGCCATAGACGATGTCCCCCCGAACCGCAGCCTGCGCCGTTTCCATTTCTGAGTAACGACGCGTAAAAAAACGTGATCCGTGTACCATCGGCGCATCCGGCATAAGTGCGCTGGCCTTGAAGACCCAATCTTCGTCCTGCTCGTGCTTTTCAAACGGCAGGTCAGCCAAAATCGTCATGATTGCCGCCTCATCCGGTTCGTCCTCCAGCGGCAGGTAATGCCGCTGGAAGCAAAACCCAACGAGGCTGTCAAGATGAATAGGGTACCCTGACTTCACAAATGGTGTGGCCAGGTTAAATGTGATTTTTAGTGGCGTCATGTCCACCTCACTTGCCCAGCTTGGTAAAGAAGCTCACAATGTCATCTTTGTCAATTCCGGCCAGCGCGTCCAGCGCTGCCTCCTGATATGCGCTGAATGCGTCACCGAATTGGAAGGACTCACCATCATAAAAATCATCGTGCTGCGTGATTGTGTCGCCATCACTAATAAAGCTCACCGCGTCAACCCGTAATCTGCCATACCCGTCACGCCCATACCCACCGATGCGATTGTCAGTCAACATGTCCTGAAGCGCTAAAAGTAGTAGGCCCACCTGCTCATCGGTCACGTCCTCATCAAAATCAAAACGCATCGCTACCGGGGTGCCTGTTTTTATCCGTTCAATGGACACGATGTGACTCAGCGACTCTTTTTTAATCTTGGCGTCAGCTTTGCGTTTTGTGTTGGAGTCCTGGATCCCTTCCACATATTCCTGTAGCGCTTCAAACCCACCGTCAATGACGGTATTGATGTGCTTCGCCGGCACACCGCGATTAACATCATCTACCCGTGTGAAAAATGCGCGTTCCAGATAGTGATAAGGCTTTTTGTCTACGGTCTCACCTTCTACGGTGGTCGTTTGCTGACTGAGGATGCCTTCAATCAGGCTGGCAGGCGCACTCACTACCCCGGCTTCGACATTGTGACGGCAAATAATATCTAAATCCTGCGCACTATATCGCGAAGGCAGCAAGCGGGCACCACCACCAAATAGCCCCATATAAACATGCTCACTGGCCCGCACCATTTCTTCTATGGAATTGCTGGCAGTATCAGGCTGAGCACTGGCCGCGCCGCAACGAAGACCATTGTAAATTTCCGCAGACAGCCGCTCTCCCCTGGCGCTCAGTACCGCCATGATACGATCGGCCGCCTTGCGCCGCAGCGCACCGCGAAAACCATTGCTAGGGTGGCAGGCCGTCGACAGGTTACCTACCCCTTTTTTGTTCGTTGTTTGCACTAGCTCGCCGCTGGGCGTTTTGACCGCGCCTCCGGGGAAGGCAGTATGCATGGCGTCGGTTGTCGTCGCGATAATGTGTAATGTCTTTCTCATCGTCATATCCTGTTCAATGTGCGCTAAAGTGAAAGTGGTTCTGGCTTGATTGCGACGGCGTCATCTTCCAGTGATGCCGTGTCCAGCAACCAGCTCTCAGCCCAGTTCAGGGCGTAAAACGGGGCGAGGGTGGTCTCCTCGATTTGGCCTTGCTCAATCATGTCCGTGAGCCAGCGTGCAGGCATAAACGTGCGAACGACTTGCCCTTTCATGTCGGTGTAGCCGAGGGCGCGCAGCGCGTTGCGATCAATCGCCTTAGGTTTGTTGCCTTTTTGTTCAGCGATAGCGGCTTCCCATTGGCAATACGTGTCACGGAGCTGATGCACCAGCGCTACCGCGGCGATGAGCTTTGCATGGCGTACCGTTAGAGAAAGGTCACCCAGCTGTACCACAAACACTTCTCGGCTCAAATTTACCGGTGCTTTCCACACGATGTGCTGACTCTTGCCATTTTGAATGGAAAACGAAAACGGTGGTGGTGGCGGGTTCAACAAAAAGTGAGCGCGGTGGATCTTCTTCGCTGCCGGATACATCCCATCACGGGTGAAAACGCCGGTGGATAATTTCTGCTGAAACACTGATCTATCCATGATCTCGGTGCAGTACACACAGGCATATTCACCGGCCGGATTGACACATAAATTGTGATCAACAAAGCTACTTTTAAACTCCAGCGGTTCCGCCTTTTCGCCTTCATGGACGGGCTTGCCGCAGATGCCGCAGCACCCATCGTGCTCAGCATGCTGACCTAGGGTCGGGGAGGGTGTAATCCCCAGCGCGAGACAGACTAATTCACTGCTGTACATTTGCCGCTCCTTTCCATGCAGGTACCAGACGCCCACACCCCTTTGCCGTTAAGCTGCCCACTTGCCAGAAGCCAGTGA
The DNA here is from genome assembly GCA_022448605.1 of Puniceicoccaceae bacterium. Classification (GTDB taxonomy): domain Bacteria; phylum Verrucomicrobiota; class Verrucomicrobiia; order Opitutales; family Coraliomargaritaceae; genus Thalassobacterium. The sequence goes on from JAKVCM010000096.1 coordinate 4,100, forward strand.
GGTATGCGTCCATGACGACCGTTGCGGAGAACAAACGCCCGTACTCACCGCCTTCAGGGACGATCTTCTTACCTAATTGGCGGATGTCGAATACTTGTATGCTAAGATCGTCAATCTCAGGGAGATCCAGAATAATACCATCCTGATAAGCGCGTTCCAGCTCATCGGCAATCAGCATCTTGATTTGCTCTTCGGGGGCGCGCGCCTTTGCGCCGGGTTTTCGCGTTTTCTTTAGCGCATCAATCAGGCGATATTCTTTCGGCACACCTTTAAACGTTGCGCCTTTTTCAACGACGAACGTTTTGATGTTCACATCGAGTGAGGAAAATTTTTTCTGGGCCGCCTGTAATGCATAAGGCATCACTTGTGCCACATCCATGAGTCCCTCATCGCGTTCAGAGATGAATGTCGCGTGCTTACGTGAGCAAATAAAACGGCAAGCCGGTTTCTGGTTTAGCGGGCGGTTATTCTCATCCTTGTTGAACAAGAAGGCGGGAAGCTTCCCTTTGTGGGCCTCCCCTACCATTTGCCGGAAATCACTGGCATACCATCTGGCCCCTTCTGGGATAGCTATCTGAAGTACGTGTTGTTTCATTCTTCACTCTCGACGCTTATTTTTCAATTAGGCTACCACGTATTTTTTGAGATTTATAGGGTTTTATAAAAAAATCCCCAAAGGGTTTGATTAAATTAAGGTGCTTCTATAAGATGTGTCCATTGATATAAAAAGAGAACTATTATGCCTTCTGTTGCTTTACCCTGGAGCCTGGTGACATTTATTTGCCCACACGCGACTGACGCTGATGCCCTGTCTAAAGAAGATGAAAGCAGGCTTCGCACGACAGCGAAAGCCATGTTGGAGCAAAGTATAGAGGCTGGTCTGGATCCGCTGGCGGCCGATCAGGACGACATCATCGTGGGTCACCAGATGAACCTGACCGTCGACAGTGCCAAAAGCCGCACCGTCAGAAAGATTGCGAAAACGCACAAGCGCCGTGAAGGTGGGGTCCTGACGGGATACCTGATCGCCGCCCAGAAAAAAGACATGCACCTACCGTTTGCCGTTGAACCAGCAGAGCGGTCTCGACTCACGCCGTATCTGGAATCGGTCGGCCACCAACCTCGCACAGAGCAAACCCTTTTCTTTAACAACCTCATGGATAGCGTCGAAGGGCACAAAGTCGGGTTGATTGAAGGCGGGACCGGGATTGGTAAAACGTTGGCCATGCTGGCTAGCGCCAATGAAGTGGCCCTTAGTCAGGTGACAAAGTGCAACATTTGCGTGCCGACTCTCTCTCTTATTTACCAATTTGCCGCAGAGTATGCGCGCTTAGCCAAAAACGCTGAGATGGCGCCACTGAAGGTGGTGATGGGGATGCGTGAGTTTGTTGATATTGAGGCGCTACGTAAGCTTCTTGACGAGCCCGATTACTCTCAGCACAAGGAAGTCGTTGACCAATGGTTGGAGGCAGGTGCTCCCGCCTCTGGGCGTGCGGAAAACATTCGCACGACGCACTTGGTGGAGTCGTTGTCAACCCTGGTACCCGAACTGCCCGTGAGTGAATTTAGGCTGTCACCGCTATCTGAGGATGACGAACCGGGGCTCGCGGTATATAAGGCGCAATTTGAGGATATCACCGACGCGCCTGCTATTTTGCTGACCACACACGCGATGGTCGCTGTTGACTTGTTGTTCAAGCAGCGCCAGCGATGGAAGAGCGGCGAGGTCTCTTCGCTCAGTGAGCGATTCCAACATGCTCTTGACAGCACTGACGCGTCGCATCACCCAGAGCTTTTCGATGAGTATCATTATCAGGTAGGGATGATAATTCGAGAGGAGAAACTGGGCCATCTCCCCTTTTACACCCACTTGTGGGTTGACGAAGCTCATTTGTTTGAGCAGAGTATCTCTAACGCGCTCAGTGATCAGGTTTCCCTCTGGGCATTGTTAAACAAGACCCGGGATGTCATGGGTGAGAGCTTTGTTAAACGCCACGCCCTAAAAGAAAAGTTTGAAAAAATAAAGGCGCTGGCTGTTGAAGACACTATCGAGATTGGGGATGCCACGGAAGCGCAACTCTCACTGCGCACGCTGTTGCTGGGCTTTCTGGATGCGTTAGCCTCTTCCCGAAGTAAAGATAAGCACAAGCGGGCGCTTCGTGATGAAGCGCGAAACTTGGTGGACAAGCTAAATAAGCTTCACTACGGAATGATGGCCTTTTTGTCATTTTCACCGGTTCGTAAATATCCGCAGCTGCATGTCGGAAGCCGCTCTTTTGACAAGATGCTAAAGCAATTGTGGTACGCCATGGATGGTGCAGCGTGTGTATCTGCCTCGTTGTATTACAAAAAAATGGACGAGGATTCGGCGTCGTATTACAAGAATCGCCTTGCTATCCCTGAAGAGAAGGCAAAAGAGTACACGCCGGTCATGCCATCATGGCATAAAACCCCGGTGAAACACTTTTATCTCCCGAAGTCAGCGTCTCTGTTGCCGGTGTCGCGCAGTGACAGGTTGTCTGACGAAACCAAAGCTGCGCGCGTGGCGCAGTGGCTTCAGGCCAATGCTGAGTGGGTCACGCATATTCAGGCTTCCGCTGCCGGCGGGACGCTGGTGTTGTTAACCTCTCATGCCGACGCCACCGCTTTTTACGACATGTTAAAAGACAGTATGGGGATTGATGCGTCGCGTTTGGTCGCCGGATTGGGTATCCACTCGCTGAACGAACAAAAAGCAACATTTGTCGCCCGGTCGCTGCGTGGCGAGAAACCAATATGGTTGGCCGTAGGGTCAGCATGGACGGGTTTGGATATAAACGGCAGTCAGTACGGGATAGACGATCCGAGTCAGGACAACCTACTGACCGATCTGGTGATCCCAAAGTTGCCCTTCGGTTTGAACCGTACCATTTCTCATCGGCATTTTGTGAATCGCCAAGCTAATGGCAGCACCATCGAGGCTCTGGAGGCAGCAATGCTATTCAAACAGGGTATAGGGCGGTTGGTGAGACGTGAAGGACTGCCTTGCAATCGTCGCATCTGGGTATTGGACAACCGGTTGCATGAAAAGCGATTTAAGGGCTTCCTTTATCCGGTAACGCGGTTTATGGATACCTACACCACTAGCGTCATAGAAAGTGTCGAAGACCTATGACGGTGTAGTTTCCCTCAGTTGCTGCTG
>JAKVCM010000097.1 GCA_022448605.1 Puniceicoccaceae bacterium
TGAGCCATGTGGAGAGCCACCCCTTTGGCGGCGAGCAAGTCATTCGCCAAGGAGAGCCCATTCAGCTAAACGGCAGCGTAATTATCTTCGCCAACGAGTGGCTAGATGCCCTGCCTTTTCACAGGCTAATATTTCGTGGCAGTGCGTGGCGCGAACGCGGGGTTAGTCTTAATGCCGATGGTCAGCTCGTCGAGGTATTGCTCGATCAATTAACGCCCGAAGTAGCCGCCATATCCAAACGCCTACCCGCACAAATAGAAGACGGCTACGAACTTGACCTGCCACTACAGGCTGAAGCCGCACTTGCCGATCTTCTCGCACAAGACTGGTCAGGGCTGATCCTGCTTTTCGACTATGGGCGTACTTGGACATCACTGCTGCAGGACCATCCCTCGGGCACAGCTCGCACCTACAAAAAGCACATCCAAGCCAACGACCTACTAAAAGCACCCGGTGCCTGCGACATCACTTGCGATATAAACTGGACACCGCTTCAGGCGCAAATGGAAGCCGCGGGGCTTCAATCCGTGAACCTAGAAAGCCAAGAGTCCTTCATCGTGCAACGGGCGCAGCGAGCCGCGGAGGCAATCGTTTCTGGCAGTGCAGGTGACTTTAGCCCTGATCGGCAGACACTCATGCAATTGATTCACCCTGCCAATATGGGGCAGCGATTTCAGGTTTTATGGGGGCTACGGGAGAGTTGATCCTCAAATTTCACCTCTGAAGATTTCTCGAAAAAACGCTTGCTAGGTGCACTTTCACCCCTACTTTCCAGCCTTTCAATTTTTTCAACATAGGAACTCTCATGTCACGTATTTGCGCAATCACAGGAAAACGACCCTCTAAGGGAGGTCGTATCATCCGTAAAGGTCTCACCAAGAAAAGCGGTGGTATCGGTACCTCTCTTGTTAAGAACACGCGGCGTAAATTCCGTCCGAATGTTCAGCGCATCCGAGTCAAGCTGCCAAACGGTGAGGTCAAGCGCATGTGGGTTTCCGTTAAGGCGATCAAGGCTGGTAAAGTTACTAAGGCTTAATCCCAAAAAATTAAACAAAAGCCCAGAAAGTCCTGAGACATCGGGGCTTTTTTATGGCCTGATCCCAATAAAGCCAGATCAGTCGCTGCTATGGCATAAGTCAACTCGCACGCTAATTCTTCACTCTCGGATGATAGAGTGCATGTTCATCCGCCAGGCGCTGCGAATTCACTGAAGTATAAATCTGTGTGGTCGAAATATCCGCATGACCTAGCATTTCCTGAATCGCTCGCAGATCGGCACCACCTTCAAGTAGATGGGTGGCAAACGAATGCCTCAACAAGTGCGGTTTAACCGTTTTCTTAATTCCCGCCCTTAGGGCATGTTCTTTGATTAAAACCCAGATCATCTTACGGGAGATCACCCTACCCTGCTGACTGAGGAAAAGCTCACTCCCCGTTCGAGGTTTGATGAAATGAGGGCGCCCGCCTGTGATATAGTTCTGCACCGCTTTCACCGCAGCATTACCGATCGGCGCGACCCGCTCCTTCGAACCCTTGCCGAAGACACGTATGTAACCCTCTTCGAGGTTTATACTTTGCAAAAGTATGCCGCAAAGTTCAGAGACTCGCAGACCGCTACTGTAGAAAAGCTCTAAGATCGCACGGTCTCGCAAGCCATAGGGGGTCACCGCCGAGGGTGAATTAAGGAGTTGCCCCACCTCTTCCCGCGTCAGCGCATCAGGTAAATTCCGCGATAGTTTCGGCGCACCTAGCAGCTCAGTCACATCATCCTTGCGAATGTTCTCGTGGACGAGGTGCTTGGCAAACATCCGCAGCGTAGATAGCTTACGCGCCTGGCTGCTTCGCGCAAAATCCGCGCGGCTTAGGCTCGTCATCCAAGCCGAAATTTGTGTCGACTCCACATTTGCCCAATCCGCGATGCCCTCTTTCACCAAAAATGCAACACACTGGACTAAATCTCGCGCGTAAGCACTCAGTGTATTTTTTGCGAGCCCACGCTCTAACTCTAGCCAAGCCAAGAAACTCTCAAGCGGTTCCACAAACGCGGCAGGTATCTTTTCAAAAGGATCGTTTGGCATCGATCCACAAAACATCATCCTTAAAACATGCGCCTTGCAAGCCTGCAGAGTAATCTCACAATTATCCGCATCGAATGACTAGCGACGAACATAACGTTAAACCTACCGACCTACGGGGTATCCTGAAATATGTCCCCATGTTTAGGGATCATGTCTTCGTGCTCGCACTCGACGGTAGCCTCGTAGCGCATGAGAATTTTCAAAACGTGCTGCTCGACATCGCCGTGCTGCGCTCGCTCAACATCAAGGTCGTGCTTGTGTACGGCGTCGGTCAACAACTTAAAGCACTTGCTAAGCAAAATCAAACTACGATCAGTGACCCACACGGTGAACTAAAGACCGACGCAGTGACTCTAGAACTCGCAACCGAAGCCGCCGCCATGGTTAGCCTTGAAGTCATGCAAGGCCTTACTCGCAACGGCCTACGTTGCGCCACTTGCAACGGCGTACGGAGTAAGGAGATCGGCATAGTTAATGGTGAAGACCAGCTCAACAGCGGCGCGGTCGATAAGCTCGACAATGTTCTTTTTAATAAACTGCTCGACACTGATACCATACCAGTAATCACACCGATCGCATATAGTCGTGAAGGCACCCCACTTAGGATCAACTCCGACCTACTCGCTTCTGAACTAGCCTCCAAGCTCAACGCATCCAAGCTGATCTATATGACAACGCAAGATGGCTTGCAGATCGACAACCAGCCACTGACAAATCTGCCTGTCGCCAACTTAGAAAGCCTACTTGAGACAGCCACCGAACAAATACCCGAGCGCTTACTCAGCAAAGTCGAACACTCGGTCAAAGCAATCAAAGCTGGCACGCCCCGCGCGCACATTCTTGACGGACGCCTCTTCGGCGCACTACTTAACGAAATTTTTGACAAGGTTGGCATCGGAACAATGGTTTACAGCAACGACTACCAATCCATTCGCTGCGCCGTTACTGCAGATGCCCATTCGATTTACAATATCACACAAAACGGCGTCCGCACGAAGAGCCTGCGTGAGCGTTCGCAAGAATCCATCGAAGCTACGATTGCTGATTATCTTGTCTACGAAATTGACGGCAGCATTGTCGCTTGCGTCAACCTTAAGATCTACGATAGCGGTGACATAGCCGAAATCGGTAGTGTCTATGTGCAAGCCTTCTACCAAAATAAAGGCGTCGGCCGAAAGATGGTCGAGTTCGCCTGCGCAGAAGCACAAAAGCGAGGCTCCAAGCGCGCGATCGCCATGACGACAAAGGCTAGCAAATTTTTTTCTAAGGTCTGCGCCTTCAAAGAGGGGACAATCAATGACTTGCCTGCTGAGCGGCGCGAAGACTATGCACAGAATGGGCGTAACTCTAAAGTGCTCTACCTCGATCTGTAGTTAAATTACAGCTACAAGTAATGGACCTCTACCACACCACGGACTCTAATGGCATCTCCGAGCTGTACCCGACAGCCGAGAAGATGCGGGAGCTACTAGATAGCCTCGATGCGCAAGGTGACTACGAAGCCGAACATCCTGACGTCTCCCTTGTGCACGACCCCAGCGGGTGGACACTCTCCGTCTATCCTAGCGGAATCGTCACCTTTGAAAATTTCGACGAAGCGGATGACATACCCCGCTTCATGAGCGGCGTCACCCGCAATCAAGCACTCGAGCTATGGTTAGAGCTTTCACGAGGCGAAATCCATCAAGTGAACAGTCGCCCTTGGCTAAGAAATGAAGCCTAGAGCAAAAAGTGGCGTGTTAGCTTGCGGACACATCGAAACCTGGCAGCCAACAAAGGCTCACCACATAGTCGTCCACGATACGAAAACGAAATCTTAAGCGCAGAAGTTCTGATTTAAAGCGCGCATCCATTTCAAAGATCTTCGCTGCGCCATTAGCCAAATCTACCTCTAGAGCCAGATCCCTAAAATTGCCTACGGCGCGCCATTTCGGAAATTGAGCTTTATAAAAGGCCTCTTTCAAACTAAATAGAATTGAGGCTTTCAGCTGATCGCTACTTGCGAAACTCTCCTCGATCGGATGTAGCACCTTGTTGATCGCACCCGCACTTAGGCGATTGATTTTCTCTAAATCTAAGCCTAGCAGGCGGCAGTTTGCTGAATTAGCGGCCATAACCATCACAACATCGCGACAATGAGAGATTGAACCGACCACACCCTCTGGCCACTGGGGAATACCGTCGGCATCGGGCAGCAAGCCCACGACTCCCACTCCGAGTGAATCGAGTGCGTGACGAGCACAAATTCGCCCCCTCGCAAACTCGCGCTGCCGATGCGGCGCCCATGACTCAGCGAGTTGCCGCTCTTCCGGCAAGAGCTCATCTGAGTGTTGGTCAATCATTGCCACCTCCGAGGCTGCACCCATCGGAGCAAGCGCTTGAGCCACTTCTCGTAGCTGGATTATGGTTTTTTCGAGAAACATCGGCACCACAGAATCGCTAGAACCTATATATGGCAAGCCACCGTATTCATCTCCCTGCTTGACCAAGCAAGGCATCCAAGGCTAGCTACTTTTCGCTATGCGATCCTTAGAGCCGCCTACCAGGGCGAAGCCGCCATGAGTGAGTTCCGTAAATGATCCGGCATTGACCTTACCCACGAAGTTTCTCTCACTCTCCCATCATGAAGCTAAGCGATTTCGACGCCTACCGCATCACTAAGATGCAAAACAATCATTTGACCAAAGTTCAATCTGACCCCTGGCCAGACTTGCCGATCAGTAAGCAAGAAGCAAGACAGGAGCTGAGCGCCCTACATGAACGCCTTACTGACCTACAACAACGCTTCTTTGTCGACCGCCGCAAAAAGTTACTCTTCGTGCTCCAAGGCATGGATACCAGCGGTAAGAATGGCAGCATCCGCCACGTATTCCGAGGGGTCAATCCACAGGGTGTTCATGTAGCCAGCTTTGGAAAACCCTCAACCCGTGAACTGTCACACGATTATCTCTGGCGCGTCCACAAGCGAACCCCGTCAAAGGGCGAGATCATGATTTTCGATCGTAGCCACTACGAGGACGTGCTGTCCGTCCGAGTCAACAACCTTAAGCCCGAAGCCGTCTGGCGTAAACGCTACCGGCATATAAACGACTTTGAACAGCTCTTAAGCGACGAGGATACCGTTATTATTAAATTCTTCCTTCACATCGATCGTGATACCCAAAAGCAACGCCTCCAAGAGCGTCTAAATACGCCATCCAAAAATTGGAAATTTGATGAGTCCGACCTCCTAGCCCGCAGTAAATGGGCCGATTATGTGACTGCCTACGAAGAAGTTTTTTCCAAAACGAGCACCAGCTATGCCCCTTGGTATGTGATTCCTGCCAATAAAAAATGGGCGCGCAATCTTCTCGTCGCTCGTATCGTTGTCGCTTGCCTCGAGGACATGCAGCTCAGTTACCCAGAGGTCGCTTACGACCCTGCTGAAGTGGTCATCAATTGATTAGTATAATTTTTTAATAATCAAATTCATTGTGAGATGGTAGAAGCGACCCTGCAAAAGCCCTCCAAAAACCTGAAAATACCCAAAAAAACGTCTTGATTTCGGTTGCTAGCACGATTTGCTCTCCCCCTTTTCTATGAAAGCCACTATCAAAACACAAGGCCGCCAATTCACTGTAAATGAAGGCGATGTCCTCAAAGTAAATGCCTTCCCTGAAACGAAGGCTGGAGACTCTGTAGACATTAACGAAGTCCTCATGATCGGCGAAGGTTCCGATGCTCGCTTTGGCGCCCCTCTCGTCGAAGGTGCATCGGTCAAGGTCACTATACTTGAAAACAAGAAGGACAAGAAGGTAGTCGTCTTCAAAAAGAAGCGTCGCCAAGGTTACAAAAAACGCCGCGGTCACCGACAGCACCTTTCTGTGATTAAAGTCGAATCCATCAAAGGATAATTTTTAACCAACCAAGAGATACTAAAAAATGTCACATAAAAAAGGACAAGGAACTTCACGCAACGGACGCGATAGCAACGCGAAGCGCCTCGGCGTTAAGAAATTTGGCGGTGAGACAGTCGTCGCGGGCAACATAATCATGCGCCAACGCGGTACGCGCTACCATCCTGGCGCCAACGTCGGAATGGGTCGCGACCACACCCTCTTTGCTCTTAAGGATGGAAACGTTGTTTTTGATAAGATACATCGCAAGATCAACGTAGTCGAGGCTGCCATTGCTTAAAGCGATCTCAGGGCTAACAATCCATAACACTTTTAAATCCTGCCTTCGAGTGAAGCGGGATTTTTTGCGGCTGCGATTTGTTAGTTAACACGCGCTCTCCATTCTGAGTAGCAAGATGTGTATTTTCTAACCATGGGCTGCCTTATCTGCTACAACTAAGACATATTCATCGGATCCACGTCGATCAGATCGATAACTTCTTTATCCATCTTAAACTGCTCCCTCAGTTTGGCTAGTTGAGAGATCACGCGACTGGCACTATGAGCGAAATACCAGAGCTGAAAACGATACTCGTCGCGGATCTTTTCAATGGGTGCAGGTGCAGGGCCTCTGATCTCTAGCCGACCTTCCATATTATCTTTGAGGACTTTGAGCCATTGCTCTATGTAAAAATTCACCTTATCAGGGTTGCGTCCACGGAAAAGGTGGCGGATCAGGTGGCGGAAAGGTGGGTAGTTGAACTCACGACGTTGCTCTAATTCTTCGAGCTGAAAACCATCGAAATCGGACTTTCTCGCAAACTGTATGGGC
>JAKVCM010000098.1 GCA_022448605.1 Puniceicoccaceae bacterium
TTCACGGATTTTGGCGGGAGGCGTGTCATAGGTAATTGAGATATTAAAAATACGCCGAATGAACGGGCGCTTGGCTACATTGTGAATTACAGCGCCAGATAAACTTCCGTTGGGGATAGTCACAAGATGGCCGTCTAAACGGCGCATGCGGCACGAACGGAGCCCCACGCTTTCGATGGTTCCGTCATGATCTCCAAAAATGATACGGTCACCGAGGTTGAAGGGTTTCTCCATGAAAATGACTACAGCGCCAAAAATATTTTTGAGTGTGTCCTGAGCCGCAAGAGCGACAGCGAGACCCCCGATACCTAGGCCGGCAAGGATAGTTTTGATCTCAGAACCAGTCAGAACATGAGCGATTTCCAGGATGGTGACTGATACCACCAAAACGCGCGCCACGCGCACGAGGATGGGGGTGAGCATATCGTCGATCTTATTCTTCGTTTTCTTCGATCGGCTATCTAGCCAGTATCCTAGGATGTCCGCTGCGTGGAAAAAGAAGATGCCCACCCCAATCCGGATGAGTATGGCCGAAGTGAGCACCAGGGCACCTTGAAACGTGAAGGTGAAGAGATTCACGGGCCCATCTAACTCATCGATCAAATGGGATCCGGCTACAGCGTAGCCCAGAGCGAGTCCCAATGCTGTAATAACAGCCGACTTGCTTACTGAGAGATAGATCGTTTTGCGGAGCCAGTGCTTCTCAGAGGATTTTTCATAGAGAAATTCTGCCAGCCTCTTTACTAGGAAACCTCCTAGGACAGTGGCGAAAATAAGGACGAAAAAGATAACTGTTTGAGTACTCACAATGAACGCAGGTTGATTTGAATTTATCTTGGGAAAGCAGTTTGCTTGCGCGATCCGGCCATAAAGTCTGACTTGGTCTCTTAAATATGAAAATTTGCAGATATTTGGATTCGGACGGAAATATGGGATTTGCCGAATGGCGCGGTGAGGATCAGCTGCCAAAGGTGATCACGGGGGACTTCGGTAGTTTCGATGTCACCGATCAAGATGCCGACGTGGCTCAGCTCCTGGCACCGATTGATCCGCGTGCCATTTTGGGGATCGGACTGAATTATCGAGCCCACGCCGAGGAGACGGGCAAACCACTTCCAAAATACCCATTGCTTTTCATGAAGGCGGTGAATGCTGTTCAAAATCCTAACCAACCTATTTTACTCCCGCGCACGTTAGTCAGTCATAAGGTCGATTATGAAGCGGAGCTCGCGGTTATTATCGGACGCGCCGCGCGCAACGTGAAACCTGAGCAAGCCCTTGATTACGTATTGGGCTACACCGTCGCAAATGACGTAAGTGCGCGTGACTGGCAGTTTGAGTGGGGGGAGGGGCAATTTTCCCGCGGTAAGACTTTTGACACGTTTTGTCCACTGGGCCCCTGCATGGTGACCACGGATGAGATCGAGAACCCTAACGATCTCAGCATGCGGACGCGCGTAAACGGCGAGCTTCGGCAGGAGACCAATACAGGTGACATGATTTTTGATATCCCGACTTTAATCAGTTTTTTGAGCGGAAGTACGACCTTG
>JAKVCM010000099.1 GCA_022448605.1 Puniceicoccaceae bacterium
TTCACGGATTTTGGCGGGAGGCGTGTCATAGGTAATTGAGATATTAAAAATACGCCGAATGAACGGGCGCTTGGCTACATTGTGAATTACAGCGCCAGATAAACTTCCGTTGGGGATAGTCACAAGATGGCCGTCTAAACGACGCATGCGGCACGAACGAAGCCCTACGCTTTCGATGGTTCCGTCATGATCTCCAAAGATGATGCGGTCACCGAGGTTGAAGGGTTTCTCCATGAAAATGACTACAGCGCCAAAAATATTTTTGAGTGTGTCCTGAGCCGCAAGAGCGACAGCGAGACCCCCGATACCTAAGCCGGCAAGGATCGTTTTGATCTCAGAGCCAGTCAGAACATGAGCGATTTCTAGAATGGTGACTGATACCACTAAAACGCGCGCGACGCGCACGAGGATGGTGGTCAGCATATCGTCGATCTTATTCTTCGTTTTCTTCGATCGGCTATCTAGCCAGTATCCTAGGATGTCCGCTGCGTGGAAAAAGAAGATGCCCACCCCAATCCGAATGAGTATGGCCGAGGTGAGCACGAGAGCGCCTTGAAACGTGAAAGTGAAGAGATTCACGGGCCCATCTAACTCATCGATCAAATGGGATCCGGCTACAGCGTAGCCCAGAGCGAGTCCCAGAGTCGTAATGACAGCAGATTTGCTTACAGAGAGATAGATCGTCTTGCGGAGCCAGTGCTTCTCAGAGGATTTTTCATGGAGAAATTCTGCCAACCTCTTTACTAGGAAACCTCCTAGGACAGTGGCGAATATAAGGACGAAAAAGATAACTGTTTGAGTACTCACAATGAATGCAGGTTGATTTGAATTTAGCTTGGGAAAGCAGTTTGCTTGCGCGATCCGGCCATAAAGTCTGACTTGGTCTCTTAAATATGAAAATTTGCAGATTTTTAGACTCGGGCGGAAAGATGGGATTTGCCGAATGGCGCGGTGAGGACCAGCCGCCGAAGGTAATCACGGGGGACTTTGGCAGTTTCGATGTCACCGATCAGGACGCCGACGTGGTCCAGCTCCTGGCGCCGATTGATCCGCGCGCTATCTTGGGAATCGGATTGAATTATCGAGCCCACGCCGAGGAGACAGGCAAACCGCTTCCGAAGTATCCTTTGCTTTTCATGAAGGCGGTGAGCGCTGTTCAGAATCCTAACCAACCGATTTTACTGCCGCGTACGCTGGCGAGTCATAAGGTCGATTATGAAGCGGAGCTCGCGGTTATTATCGGACGCGCCGCGCGCAACGTGAAGCCTGAGCAGGCACTTGATTATGTATTGGGCTATACTGTGGCAAACGACGTCAGTGCGCGTGACTGGCAATTCGAGTGGGGGGAAGGGCAATTTTGCCGCGGTAAGACTTTTGACACCTTTTGTCCGCTGGGCCCCTGCATGGTCACCACGGATGAGATCGAGAACCCTAACGATCTCAGCATGCGGACGCGCGTAAACGGCGAGCTTCGGCAGGAGACCAATACAGGTGACATGATTTTTGATATCCCGACTTTAATCAGTTTTTTGAGCGGAAGTACGACCTTG